>JAJECZ010000424.1 GCA_022821735.1 Alphaproteobacteria bacterium
TCGAAGGGCGCGGTGATTGCGCTCACCCGCGCCATGGCGGTGGACCACGGCGGCGAGGGGGTGCGTGTCAATTGCGTGGCGCCAGGGCCGGTCTATACGCCCATGGTCTATCAACGGGGGCCGGGCATGAGCGACACTGCCCGCCGGGCCCGCGCCGACGCCTCGCTGCTCAAGACCGAGGGCACCGGTTGGGATATCGGCGAAGCGGTGCGCTTCCTGCTCTCCGACCGCTCCAAGTGGATCACCGGGCACACGCTCGTGGTGGACGGCGGCGCCTCCGTGCGCGGCCCGGAAAGGGATACCGTCTGATGGCCCGCATTCCCCTGCTCGACGAAACCGACCTCGCGCCGGAAGACCGCGATGTGCTTGCCCGGCCCATCAACCTGAACAAAGCGCTCGCGCACAGCCCGGAAGGGGCAAGGGCGTTCGGCGGACTCGGAAGCTGGATCCGCTGGCAATGCAAGCTCGACCCGCGCCTGCGGGAGCTCGCCATCCTGCAGGTCGGCTGCCTGGCGAAGTCGGAGTACGAATACAGCCACCACATCAAGATCGGGAAGGATTTCGGCCTCAGCGACAACGATATCCGCGCCGTCCAGGCGGAGACGCGGGGCGATCCGGGCGGCCTCGGGCCGGTCGAGACCGCCGTGCTGAAAGGTGCGCGCGAGATGACCGAAGGCCCCGCCATGTCCGGGGAGACCTTCGCCTTCCTGGAGCGCGAGCTCGGCACGGCCCGCACCGTCGATCTCGTGCTCGTGATGGCGTTCTATTGCGGCGTGGTGCGGCTGCTGGAGACGCTGGAAGTGGATGTCGAACCCGACTACCGGCCCTGGCTCGACGCGTTCCCGCTCGACTGAACCGGCAGTTGACCGGCGTCAGGCAACCACCTTGCCGGGGTTCATGAGGCCCTCGGGGTCGAGGGCGCGCTTGACGGCCTGCATCATCTCGATCTCGGGGCCCGGCTTGTAATGGGTGATTTCCTCCACCTTGAGCCGCCCGACGCCGTGCTCGGCCGAAACCGAGCCGTCGAGCGCATGTACGATGTCGTGAACGGCAGCGTTCAGCTCTTCCCAGCGCGCGAGATAGGCCTGCTTGTCGGCGCCGACGGGCTGGGAGACGTTGTAGTGGATGTTGCCATCGCCGACATGGCCGAAGGGACAGGGCCGGGCGCCCGGAATGGTGCGCTCGACCACCCTGTCTGCCGCCTCGATGAAGTCCGCGACCCGGCTCACCGGCACCGAGACATCGTGCTTGATCGACCCGCCTTCCGGGATCTGCGCCTCGACCACTGCCTCGCGGATGCGCCAGAGCGTGTTCGCCTGAGCGCCGCTGTCGGCGATGGTCGCGTCCAGCACCAACCCGTCCTCGAAGGCCCGTCCGAGCGCTTCCTCGACGATCCCGCGCAGGCCCGAGCCCTCGCGGCCCGCGTCGGCGCGCAGCAGCGCATAGTGGGTGTGGGCGCGGTCGAACGGGTCGCGCACGCCCGGCACATGCCTGAGGGCCAGGTCGATGCCGAAGCGCCCGATATATTCGAAGGCCGAAATCTGGTCGCCGGTGGCGGCCCGCAGGCGCGAGAGCAGTTCGATCACATCGGGGATCGAGCGCAGCGCGGCGAAGGCGGTGACCTCCTCGCGCGGCCGGGGAAAGAGCTTGACGCATGCCGCCGTCACGAGGCCGAGCGTGCCTTCGCCGCCGATGAAGAGCTGCTTCAGGTCGTAGCCGGTATTGTCCTTGCGCAGGCGGCGCAGCCCGTTCCAGACGCGCCCGTCCGGCAGCACGGCCTCCAGACCCAGCACGAGTTCGCGCATATTGCCGTAGCGCAGCGTGTTGATGCCGCCGGCATTGGTCGAGATGTTGCCGCCGACCGTGCAGCTTCCCTCGGCGCCGAGGCTGAGCGGGAACAGGCGCTCGGCCTCTTCAGCCGCCGCCTGGACATTCCGGAGGATGCAGCCGGCCTCGACCGTCATGGTGTAGTTGAGGGCGTCGATCTCGCGGATGCGGTTCATGCGGCCCAGGCTCACGAGGAGCTGGCTGCCGTTCTCGGCGGGCATGGCGCCGCCGCAAAGCCCGGTATTGCCGCCCTGCGGCACGATGGCCACGCCTGCTTCCCGGCAAAGCCGGACGACGGCCGCCGCTTGTTCCACCGTGGCCGGCCGGGCGACGAAGGGCGTGCTGCCCCGGTACAGGCCGCGCGGCTCGACCAGCAGGGGCGCCAACTCGTCCGGGTCGGCAGAGAGCCCGCGCTCGCCCAGAAGCGCCCTGAGCGGCTCCGCCAGCGCCTCGGCCCGTGCCGTCCCCCGGTTTCCCCTCACTCCGAAGCCTCCGCCAACTCCCAGGCCCGTTCGGCCATCAGCAGGCCGAGGCGGCCGACCTCCTCGGCATTGTCGGAGGCGGCGTTGCCGGCGAGGCCGCGGGCGCGCACGCCGTCCAGGATCGAGGCGAAGCGGAACATGGCGTGGACATTGTGGACCGGCGTCAGCCCGTTCGGCCGGCCGGCGGCGCGGCGGTAGGCCTCCACGAATTCGTCCTGCTCCGGGATGCCGAGCGCACGCCGGTCGAGGTCCCGCACGCCCCAGTATTCGCCCGAGGTGGTGTTGAACAGGATGCAGAGATAGGCGACGTCGGAGAGCGGGTGGCCGAGCGTCGCCAACTCCCAGTCGAACACGGCGACGACGCGCGGCTCGGTCGGGTGGAACATGACATTGCCGACCCGGAAATCGCCGTGCGCGACGCGCGTCTCGTCGCCGTCGGGCATACGCGGCGGCAGCCAGTCCATCAGCAGGTACATCTCTGGGATTTCGCGCGTGGCCGTCTCGCGGTAATTGCGCGCCCAGCGGTTGAACTGGCGCTCGAAATAGTTGCCGGGCCGCCCGAAGTCGCCGAGCCCGACCGCGTCCGGATCGCAGGTGTGCAGCGCCGCCAGCACCTCGGCGAGCGCGCGGTACATGAGGCGCCGCTCCTCCGGCTCGACGCCCGGCATGGCGCTGTCGGTATAGACGCGGCCCTCCATCCGCTCCATGACGTAGAAGGGCGTGCCGATGACGCTGTCGTCGTCGCAATAGAGATATTGCCTCGCCACCGGTACCGGCGTGTCGGCCAGCGCCTTCTGCACCCGATATTCCCGGTCCACCGCATGGGCTGAAGGCAGCAGTTCGCCGGGCGGCTTCTTGCGCAGCACATACTCGGCATTGGGCCAGGCGAGCACGAAGGTCGGGTTGGACTGGCCGTAGCCGAACTGGCGCACCCGGAGCCGGCCTTCCGTGTCCGGCAGCCGGTCCTTGAGCCAGGTTTCGAGCGCCGCCTCGTCGAAGCGGTGCGCCTCGCGCACATCGGCCAGCCGCGTGCCCTCTCCCGGATCGATTGCCATGGCCGCCCGCTCCCTCCTGACGCGCCCGCAGGCAACGATAAGGGCCGTCGCCGCCGCCCGCAACGCGGACCCGGCCCGGTCGCGCGAGCCGCGCGGATGGGGCATGATGGCGGCTCGGGCAGGGAGACAGGACCCATGAAGATTGCAGCGGCGCGCGACTTCCACGACCTCGTCGCCGAGAGGGCGGCGGCCCTCCGGCCGGACATCGAATGGGCGCTCTCGGACGCGAGCGGCGCATGGACGGTTCCGCCCGAGGGCTCGGACGCGATCGTCTATGCGGGCACCGCCTATACGGACAGCTTCGTGGACGACATGCTCTCGATCACGCCGCCGAAATGGGCGCATACGGAAGACGCGGGCATAGACGGGCGCTTCTATGACGGCATGCGCGCCAACGGCGTGCCGGTGACGCACAGCCCCGGCGCCAACGCGCCGGAAGTGGCGGAGCTCGCCTTCGCCGGCCTCATGTGGGGCGCCAAGCGGCTCGGTGAACTGCGGGCCCAGCAACATGCCCATGACTGGCGGAAGCTTATGCTGCCGGGGCTGAGCGCCACGACCGTGCTCATCGTCGGGCTCGGCAACATCGGAAGCCTCGTCGCGCAGTATGCCAAGGCGTTCGGCATGACGGTCCACGGCATCAGGCGTTCGCCCGAGCCGGTGCCCGACGTGGACCGGCAGGGGACGATGGCCGACCTGGCGGCATTTCTGCCGGAGGCGGATTTCGTCGTGCTTGCGCTCCCGATCTCCGACGACACGGCCGGCATGATCGATCGCGCCGCGCTCGCGGCCATGAAGAAGACGGCCGTTCTGGTCAATGTCGGCCGCGGCGCGCTGGTCGATATCGATGCGCTCCGCGACGCGCTCGGCTCGGGCGCCATCGCATCGGCCTTCCTGGACGTGCTGCCGGTCGAGCCCTGGCCCGCCGACAGCGACCTCTGGGACGTGCCGAACCTGTTCATCACCCCGCATAACGGGTCGCTCAGCCCCCTCTACGCCGTCCGCGTCGCGGAAATCTGGCTGGAGAACCTGAAGCGGTTCACCGCCGGCGAACCCCTGCTCCACCGCGCGTTCTGAAGGCGGACGCCCTCTCTACCAGAAGGGCGTCTCGCTGACCGTGGAGACGTGCGCGGCCACGACCTTCCAGCCGAGGTCCGGAAAGCGCGCCCAGGTCTGGCTCTGCCGCCCGATGAGGTCCCGGCCGCGGACCTTGAACTCCAGATTGACCACCGCCCAGTCGCGCCCGAGCGTCAGGATTTCGAGCCGCCGGCGCGCCTCCTTGATGCCCGGCCCCGGCGGGCGGGCGACGCGGTGCGCGTGGATCTCGTCGAAGCCGTAGCCGTTCTCGTGCAGCGCATAGCGGATCGTGTGCGGGCTCTCCCAGAAGGTCGCGTCCAGCACATCGACATCCTTCGTCTCCAGCGCCGCTTCATAGGCCTCGAAGCGGGCGCGGACCTCCGCGATGACTTCGGGGATATTGGGCGTCATGTCGGTCATCCTTCCCTCTCCAGGGCCAGGGCCAGCGCCACGAGGCTCGCGTCGGTCCCGTGGCCGCCAACGATCGAGAGCCCGACCGGCAGGCCGTCCACCGCCGCCCCCGGCAGGCTGACCTGCGGCACGCCGGTGAGGCCGCCATGGCTCGCAAGCACGGAGATGCGGGTCCGCAGCACCTCCTGTTCCGAAATCGACAGGCCCTTCGGCGGGGCGGGGAAGGGCGTGGTCGGCAGGCAGAGCACCGTGCCCGGCGGCAGCAGATGCGCGAGCCGGGCCCGCGCCTCCGCCCGGACCATCGACGCCCAGAGCCGGTCCGCCTCGGGAATGTCCGCGCCGCGCACGAGGTTGCGGGCGACCGAAAAGGCCATGCGCGGATTGCGCCGGTCGAGCCAGCCGCGGAAGGTGAGCCAGGCTTCCCAGGGTTGCAGCGTGCGCTGCGCCTTCGCCCAGGCGGAGAGGCCGGGCGGCGCCATCGTCACGTCCTCCGATGCGCCCACGATCCCGCCGAGCCGTTCGACCGTCGGCCGGAGCGCGTCGGCCACCTCGCCGTCCGCAAAGCCGAAGGCATCGACGGCGACCAGCAGCCGGTCCGGCAGCGCCTCCGGAATCGCCTCCTGCAGCAGCACGGCGGAGACGCGCGCGAAGGTCTCCGCATCGCGGGCGAACCAGCCGGTCGTGTCCGAGCCCGGCGCCTGGGCCATCATGCCCCGGAGGTCGAGCCGGCCCCAGGTCGGGCGGATGCCGTAAAGCCCGCAGAAGCTCGACGGCACGCGCACGGAGCCGCCCGTGTCGGTGCCGAGCGCCGTGTCGCACAGACCCGAAGCGACCGCCGAGGCCGAGCCCGAGGAGGAGCCGCCCGGCACGCGGTCCGGCGCGGCCGGGTTGAGGGGCGTGCCGTAGAAGGCGCTCTCGCCGAGAATGCCGAGCGAGACCTCATCGGTGACGGTCTTGCCGATGAAGGCCGCGCCCGCGTCCAGCAGCGCCTCGACGGCCCAGGCGTGGCGTTCGGCGGGGGCGCCGGCTCCCGGCCAGTCGGGGTTGCCGCCGCCCGTCGGCAGGCCGGCCACGTCGAACAGGTCCTTGGCTGCGAAGGTCAGCCCGTCGAGCGGCCCGCCGGCGCGGCCCTCGATCCGGCGCTCCGTGCCCGGAACGAAGGCGCCGCCGTCCGTCACCGGCTAGTTCCGCTCGATGAGCTGGTAGAGCACGCCGTGGCCGTCGGCCGGGTGGATGAAGACCATGCCGGTCGCCTCGATCAGCCGCGCGCCGTTCTCCGCCATCCGCGTCTTCGCGGCCTCGAGGTCGTCCACGGCGAGCGCGACCAGGTGCAGCCCTTCGCCGTTCTTTTCGAGGCTGCGGGCGATCGCGCCGTCGCCGAGCGGCTCGGCAAGCTCGATGAAGCGCCCGGAGTCGCCGAGCGGCAGGATCGCGCGCCGGAGCCCCAATTGCGGCTCGTCCTCCGGCGGCGCCTCCGCCTTCAGCCCGAGCTTGGTCTCATAGTCCTCGAGGCTCCGGTCCAGGTCCTTCACCCGGACGACGATATGGTCGATCCACTTGTGCATGGCTTGCCGCCTTCCTTCCGTTCCGTTTCCCGCGTTCATCCGACGGGATGCAGGACATATCCCGAAATGTCATGTTTTGTCATGTTCCCCCCACCGTCGCCGCCGCTTCGCTGCCCGGTTCCTGCATATCGCGCCTCCATCGCGTTCCGTTCCGCTCCGTTCCGTCGCCGCCGGGTCCCTTTGCCGCGCGTATCGTGCGCGGGCGCGCCCGCGCGTCGGCGCCGGCGCGGTTCGCGCGCCTGATTGCGCGCGCGAGGCGCAGGGCGCACGTCTCCCGCCCGTTTCCAGGGGATTTTCTCGAACCGGCGCCGACGCCGGGGGAAACGGCCTCCGGACGCCGCTTCCTTCCGTCCCATTCTATCATAATTTTCTAGACGTCAAGCTAAGAACAAGAATTATTTCTGAAATTTATCGAACAAAATCCTGTCTTCCAATGGAGGCGTCCCGAAGCGCCGCAAAGCTCCCGCGCGGCGGTCCGTCAGTCGCGGTAGTCCCGAGCCGCTTTCGGGTCGAGCCGGTCGGCCGGGACGAGGCGGCAGTGCCGCTCTTGGAGCTTATACCCCTGCCTTGCCGCCGCGCTTCAGCCGCCTAGATTCGCCTCCTCCCGCAGCTCCTCGGACCGCCTTGGCCGCCTTCTTCCTGTCCGTGCTTGCCATGCTGGCGGCGTTCGGGCCGCTTTCCATCGACATGTACCTGCCGAGCCTGCCGGCCATCGGGCGGGAGTTCGGCGCGTCCGCCGGCGATGTCCAGCTCACGCTGTCCGCCTTCTTCGTCGGCTTCGGCATCGGGCAGCTCCTCTACGGCCCGCTTTCGGACCGCTACGGGCGCCGGCCGATGCTGCTCATCGGCGTCTCGGTCTATCTGGCGGCGAGCGCAGGCGCGGCGTTCGCGCCGGATATCGGGGCGCTGACCACGGCGCGCTTCTTCCAGGCGCTCGGCGGCGGGGCGGCGACGGTGATCGCGCGGGCTTGCGTGCGCGACCGCCATTCGGGCGCGGAGGCCGCGCGGATGCTCTCCACGCTCATGCTCATCATGGCGGCCGCGCCCTTGCTCGCGCCCTCGCTCGGCGCGCAGGTGCTCCACTTCGCGGACTGGCGTGCGATCTTCCTGATCCTGGCCGGCTGGGGTGCGCTGGCGCTGCTGGCGGTCCTCTTCCTGCTGCCTGAAACGCGGCCTCCCGAGACGCGCATCCGCGCGGGCCTCGGCTCGATCTTCGTGAACTACGCCCGCCTCGTCTCGGAGCGGCGGACGCTCGGCTGCGCGCTCGCCAGCGGCGGCGCCTTCGCCGGCATGTTCGCCTACATCTCCGGCACGCCCTTCGTGTTCATGGAGGTGTTCGGCGTCTCCCCGCAAACCTACGGGCTGCTGTTCGCGGTCCATATCCTGGCGATCATGGGCGGCGCCTGGACCAACCGCCGGCTGGTCGCCCGCGTCGGGCC
>JAJECZ010000124.1 GCA_022821735.1 Alphaproteobacteria bacterium
CTTCGCCGGCGAGGTGGCGCGCAACATCTTCCCGCTCTCGACCCTGCTGAACGCCAATGCGCTGCTGCAGGAGGCGGTGCAGGTGGTGCTGGCGGGCGATGACGGGCGGCTGCGCCGGGCGGTCGAGCGGGTCTCGCTGCCCAACCGGGTGCTCGCGCTCATCGACGCCTCGGAGACACTGCCGGACGGCCACCCCGCCGCCGGCAAGACGGCCGTGGACGGCCGGCCGACCGCCTATGTCTGCCGCGGCCCCGTCTGCTCGCTTCCCGTGACCGGACCGGACGAGCTGGAGGCGCTGCTCGGCGCCTGAGAGGAGAAGGCCATGCACGACCTGTTGCTGAAGGGCGGGCGGGTGATCGATCCGGGCCGCGGCGTGGACCGCGTGGCCGATGTCGCTTTCGCCGAGGGAACGGTTGCCGAGATCGGGCCGGACCTCCCGGCGGGAGAAGCCCGCGATGTGCGCGACGTAAGCGGCCGCATCGTCACGCCCGGCCTCATCGACCTGCACACGCATGTCTATTGGGGCGGCACGTCCATCGGCGTCGATCCGGAGGAGATCGCGCGGCAGGGCGCGACGACGACGCTGGTGGATGCCGGGACGGCGGGACCGGCCAACCTGGCGGGCTTCCGCCGCCATGTGATCGAGCCGGCGAGGCCGCGCGTGCTGCCGTTCCTCAACGTCTCCTTCCCGGGGATATTCGCCTTCAGCGAGGCCGTGATGGTGGGCGAGTGCCAGGACATGCGCCTGCTGGACGCCCGCGAATGCGTGCGGGTGGCGCGCGAGCATGAGGACCTCGTCGTCGGGATCAAGGTCAGGGTCGGCCTCGGCGCCGGCGGGTCGAGCGGCATCGCCCCGCTCGACATCGCGCTCGAGGTGGCTGAGGAGCTTGGATTGCCGGTCATGGCGCATCTGGACTTTCCGCCGCCCAGCCGCCGCGAGGTGATGGAGCGGCTGCGCGCCGGGGATGTGCTGACGCACTGCTTCCGTTCCTTCCCGAACAGCCCGGCGCGCGCCGACGGCAGGGTGCGCGAGGAAACGCTGGCGGCCCGCGAGCGCGGCGTCATCTTCGACATCGGCCACGGCAAGGGCTCCTTCGGCTTCGGCACCGGCCGCGCCATGCTGGCGGCAGGGTTCATGCCCGACTGCATCTCCAGCGACGTGCACACGCTCAGCATCGGCGGCCCCGCCTTCGACCTGCTGGTCACCATGTCGAAGTTCCTGTGCCTGGGCATGCCGCTCGTCGAGGTGCTGCGCGCGGCGACGAGCGCGCCCGCTTCGGCGTTGCGGCGGCCCGATCTCGGCAATCTGGAGCCGGGTGCGGCCGCCGATGCTTCGGTGCTTGAGTTGCGCACCGGGCGCTTCGACTTCGAGGATGCGGACGGCGTCGTGCTCGGCGGCAAGGAACGCCTGTTCCCCGCGGGGATGGTGATCGGCGGGCAATGGTGGGAGGGATGAACAGGTATTGACCATGGTCTCGGACCATAGTATGTTCAGACCATGGAAGCCTGACAGGGAGCGGACCGATGCGCCGGCCCGGCGAACGATACACGGTGAAGGACCTGGCGGCCGCGCTGGATGCCGCGCCGGCAACGGTCCGGCGGCATTTGCGCTCGCTCGGCGTCCATAGCGGTTCCGGCCGGCGCCATGAGTGGGACGGCGCCCGCTATCGCCGCTTGCTGGACCTCGTCCGGCAGCGCATCGCCGGCGGCGTGCCGGCAAGTCGCGGCGCGCCCGAGGCGGGCGAGGCCGGGGCATTCGAAGAACTGCGGGAAATGCAGTCTGTCTATGAAGTGCCGGCCGCGCCGGCGGGGATGGAGGAAATGCAGATATCCACCTTCAAGGCCACCTGCCTTGCGGTCCTCGAACGGGTGGGGAAGACCGGCCAGCCGGTGCTCGTAACCCGGTTCGGCCAGCCGGTGGCGCAGATCGTCCCGCCGCCCTCCGGCGAGTGGCTCGGCGCCATGGCCGGCTCGGGGCAAATCATCGGAGACCTCATCGCCCCCGCCCTCGACCAGGAAGAATGGGAAGCGCTCGGCTAGGCGGCGGTGCTGCTCGACACGCATATCTGGCTCTGGGCGCTGCTCGACCCGCGCCGGCTTTCCGGCCGGGTGCGCGACCTCCTCGCCTCGCCGGCGGAGACGCTCCGGCTCTCCCCGGTGAGCGTGTGGGAAGCGCTGGTCCTGGCGGAGCGGGGACGGATCGCGCTGGAGCCGGACCCGCGCCGCTGGCTGGACAGGGCGCTGGCGGCGGCGCCCGTCGCCGAGGTCCCGCTGACCTTCGAGGTGGCGATGGCGAGCCGCAGCATCGCGCTGGACCACAAGGACCCGGCCGACCGCTTCATCGCCGCGAGCGCGCTGGTCTTCGGCCTGACGCTGGTGACGGCCGACGCGCGGCTGCTCGACTGCCCGGATATCGAGGTGCTGGCCAACCGCTGACGGCCGGCCGCCTCGCCCTTTACCCCTTTCCGCCGCCCGCGCCGAGATAGCGCGCAAGCGCGACCGCCAGCGCCGCGCCGGCGAACTGGGCGAGGATGAAGGCGGGCGCGTCCTCCGGGCGGATGCCGGAGAATGTGTCGGTGAAGGCGCGCGCGACCGTCACCGCCGGGTTGGCGAAGGAGGTGGACGCGGTGAACCAGTAGCCGGCGGTGATGTAGAGGCCGACCGCCCAGGCCACGGCTTCCGATTTCGCCTTCAGGCAAAGCAGGATGGTGAACACCAGCCCGAAGGCCGCAACCCCCTCCGAGAAGGCCTGCGCGAAGCCCGACCGCTCCTTGCCGGAGGCGAAGAACAGCTCCGGCTGCTCGAACATGATGTGCGCGACCGCGACGCCGAGCAGGCCGCCCGCCACCTGCACGAGGATGTAGAGCGCAGCGTCGCCCGGCCCGATTTCCCGCCGCATCAGGAAGGCCGCCGTCACCGCCGGGTTGAAATGCGCGCCCGAAACCGGGCCCAGGATCAGGATCAGCACCACCAGGATCGCGCCCGTCGCGATGGTGTTGCCGAGCAGCGCGATGGCCACATTCCCGCCGGCGAGCGTCTCGCCCATGATGCCGGAGCCGACCACCACCGCGAGCAGCATGGCGGTGCCCGCGAATTCCGCGGTCAGTCGCTGGGAAAGGGTCATGCCGCGACCTCCAGCGCCGCGACGCCCGGCAGCACCCGGCCCTCCAGCCATTCTAGAAACGCGCCGCCTGCGGTCGAGACATAGCCGAACCGGTCGACGACGCCGGCCCCGGCGAGCGCCGCCACCGTGTCGCCGCCGCCGGCCACGGTCAGCAGCCCGTCCATGCCGGCCGCGGCCTGCGCCACCTCGTTGGTACCCCGGTCGAAGGGCGGCACCTCGAACGCGCCGAGCGGCCCGTTCCAGACCAGCGTGCGCATCAGCCCCAGCCGGTCGATCAGTCCGGCGGCGCTCTCGGGGCCGATATCGAGGATCATGGCGTCCGGCGGCACCTCGTCCACCGCCACGACCTCGGTCGGCGCGCCGGCTTCCAGCGCGGGCGCCACGACCGCATCCTCCGGCAGCACCACCGTGCAGCCGCATTTCTCCGCGTCGTCGAGGACATGGCGTGCCATCTCCGCCATGTCGCGCTCGCAGAGGCTGCGGCCGACCTCATATCCCTGCGCGTGCAGAAAGGTGTTCGCCATGCCCCCGCCGATGGCGAGCATATCGACCCTGGCGACGAGATTGCCGAGCAGGGTGAGCTTGGTCGAGACCTTGGCGCCGCCGACGATCGCGCCCGACGGACGCTCCGGCGCGTTGAGGGTCGCTTCCAGCGCCTCGAGCTCCTGTTGCATCAGCCGCCCGGCCGCGGCCGGCAGCAGCCATGCCAGCGCCTCCGTGGAGGCATGCGCCCGGTGCGCAGCGGAGAAGGCGTCGTTCACATAGAGGTCGCCGAGCGCGGCCAGCCGGGCGGCGTAGTCCGGATCGTTGGCCTCCTCGCCGGGGTCGAAGCGCAGGTTCTCCATGAGCGCCACCCCGCCCGCCGGCAGGCCGGCAATCACCGCGGCCGGGTCGTCGGCCGCGAAGGCCACCGGCGCCTCCAGCGCGTCCGCCAGCGTCTCCGCCACCGGGCGTAGCGAAAGCTCCGGCGCGGGCCTGCCCTTCGGCCGTCCGAGATGCGAGAGCACGACGACGCGCGCGCCCCTGGCGGCAAGTTCGCGGATCGTCGGCAGGGTGCGCTCGATACGTGTGCGGTCGCCCACCCGGCCGTCGCGCATGGGCACATTCAGGTCGGCGCGCAGCAGCACGGTCTGCCCGGCCGCGTCGAGCCCGTCCAGCGTCGGCACCGGCATCAGTTGTTGCCGACCGCGCCGCCCAGCGCGTCCCCGATCTCGTCATGCACGGTGAGGTCCGCGAAGCGGTCGAGGTCCGTCGGCTCGCGGTTGACGATGGCGAGGAAAGCGCCGTTGCGCTTCGCCGCGATCGGGAAGCCCGCCGCCGGATAGACCACGAGCGACGAGCCGCAGACGATGAACAGGTCGGCCGCCATCGTCTCGAGCTCGGCCCGGCGCATGGCCCTTTCCGGCATGGCCTGGCCGAAGGAGATCGTCGCCGTCTTCACCATGCCGCCGCAGGCATTGCAGAGCGGCAGGGTCTCGTCTTTGCGGAAGGCCGCGAGGATGTCGTCCAGCTCGTGCCGGAGGCCGCAGTCGAGACAGGCGGCGTAGGTCGAGTTGCCGTGCAGTTCGATGACCTTGTCGTCCGGCACGCCCGAGGCCTGGTGCAGCCCGTCGATATTCTGCGTGATGACGGCCGACACGATGCCGCGCTCGACCAGCGCCGCCACCGCCCGGTGGCCCCTGTTGGGCCGCGCGCCCGTCATCGTCTTGTCGGTCTCGATCTTGCGCCGCCAGGTCTCGCGCCGCATCTCCTCCGAGGAGATGAAGTCGTCGAACATGATCGGCTTGTAGCGGTCCCAGACGCCGCCGGGGCTGCGGAAGTCCGGGATGCCGGACTCGGTGCTGATGCCGGCCCCGGTGAAGACCACCGCGCGCCGCGCCTTGCCGATCGCGTCCCTCAGCCGTTCGATGCCGTCCCCCATCGCCGCCTCCGCCCTGTGCCCGCCATCCAGTCTTAGGTCACGCCAGGGCATAGCGCGAGTCCGGCCCCGGCGGGTCGTCGCCGCAGGCCGCGCGGCCGTCCTCGACCATGTGCAGCAGGTGCGAGAGCACGGAGCGCCCGGCGGCGCGGTGCAGCCCCGGATCGACATCCGTGTAGATGCGCCGGACCATGTCCGGGATCGCCGCCACGCCCGCTTCGAGGCAGGCCAGGATCGCCCGCTCGCGCTCCTGCCTGTGCGCGATGAAGGCGTCGACGAAGGGACCGGGGTCGGTAATCGGGGGCCCGTGGCCCGGCCACCAGGGGGTTTCCGTGCGCGCCCGCACCTTGCGCAGGCTCGCCATGTAGTGGGCCATATCGCCGTCCGGCGGGGAGACGATGGAGGTGGACCAGCCCATCACATGGTCGCCGCTGAACAGCGAGTTCTCCTCCGCGAGCGCGAAGCAGAGATGATTGGAGATGTGGCCCGGCGTGAACAGGCCCTCCAGCGTCCAGCCCCGGCCCTCGATGCGCCCGCCGTCGGGCACGCGGATGTCGGGGTCGAAGTCCATGTCGCCGCCCTCGGGCGAGTCGAACGGCCAGTTGCGCCGGGCGCCGATGCCGTGCGGGCCGTAGCCGCAAAGCGGCGCGCCGGTCGCCGCCCTGAGCGCGGCGCAGCCGGGCGAGTGGTCGCGGTGGGTGTGAGTCGCGACGATGTGGGTGACGGTCTCGCCCCCGAGCGCATCCAGGATCGCGGCGGTGTGCGCGGCGTCCTCCGGGCCGGGGTCGATCACCGCCACCTCGCCGCGCCCGACGATGTAGGTATTGGTGCCCTTGAAGGTGAACAGGCTCGGATTGGCGCTGGTGATGCGGCGCACCAGCGGCGTTAGCTCATAGACGCGCTCCGGTTCGATATCGAAGTCCCGGTAGAAGGGAATCGGCGCGGCCATGCCTGCCTCGCTGGGGTTACGGGCGCGCACCGGATTGATGGTCCGCGACCCTGCTGCTATCAATTGTGCATGCGCCGGTCAACGCGGATCGCCCCGTCGATACTCTCCGCCGACTTCGC
This sequence comes from Alphaproteobacteria bacterium, assembly GCA_022821735.1. Taxonomy (GTDB): domain Bacteria; phylum Pseudomonadota; class Alphaproteobacteria; order Bin95; family Bin95; genus Bin95. The sequence goes on from JAJECZ010000124.1 coordinate 6,111, forward strand.
GGAACTCGGGGCCGCTGTGGACTCGCTCGTCGCCGGCGGCGCCGACTATATTCATATCGATGTCATGGACGGCCATTTCGTCCCGAACCTCACCATCGGCCCGGCCGTGGTGAAGGCGCTCCGCAAGCGCACCGACCGGACCTTCGACACGCACCTCATGATCTCGCCGCTGGAGCCGCTGCTGCCCGACTTCCTCGACGCCGGGGCGGACATCGTGACCGTCCATGCCGAGGCGGGGCCGCATCTCCACCGCAGCGTGCAGCGGATCAGGGAGGCGGGCCGGCGGGCGGGCGTGGCGCTCAATCCCGGCACGCCGGCCAGCGCCGTGGATGCCGTGCTCGGCGATATCGACCTCGTGCTGGCGATGACGGTCGATCCGGGCTTCGGCGGCCAGAGCTTCCTGCGCGCGCAATGCGCCAAGATCGCGGCGCTCCGCGCGCGCATCGACGAATCGGGCCGCGAGATCGACCTGGAGGTGGACGGCGGCATTACCGACGAGACCGCGGCCGAAGTGCGGGCCGCGGGCGCCGACGTGCTGGTCGCGGGCAGCTTCGTGTTCGCCGACGGCCTCGAGGGCTGCGCCGGGCGCATCCGCCGGCTGCGCGAGGCCGCGCCTTGATCGGCGTGCGCGGCCTTGCGGGGCGGCGCCTCTTCCCGGCGGGGTTTTCGAGACTGGTCGGCGGCCCGGGCGGCGCGCGCAGGCTCGCGATGACGCCGCGCGACCTCTGGCCCGGCGTCTCGGACCGGGGCCAGGAGCTGCTCAACGACGGCGGACGGCTGGCGGCGGCGTTGCGGGCCCCGCCCGAGGACCTGACGACCCTCCTCTGGCACCGCTTCGACTGGCTGCGCCATCTGCGCGCCATCGGCGGCGACCAGGGCCGGCGCGAGGCGAGGCGGCTGGTGCTGCTGTGGCTGGACGCTCACGGGACCGGCCGCGGCGACGTCTGGCGCGCGGACATCGCCGGCGCCAGGCTCTATTCCTGGCTCGGCAGTTTCGAGTTTTTCGCCGCGAGCGCGGGCGACTTCTTCCGCGCCCGCATCACGGAGAGCATGGGCGTGCATGCCGGATTGCTCGCGCGCAGCGTAGAATCGGCGCCCGAGGGTGTGCCGCGCCTCGCTGCGCTCACCGGGGCGCTGGCCGCCGCCATCGCCTTCGGGCAGCCGCCGGCGGCCGTGCTGCGCCGGATCGAGCGGGCGCTCGACGAGCAGTTCTTCGCCGACGGCTTCCACCGCTCGCGCAACCCGGCGGCGCAATTATCGGCGCTGCGCCGGCTGATCGAGCTCCAGGGCCTGCTGCGCGCGGCCGGCACCGCCCCGCCGGAGCAGCTGGCGGAGGCCGTCCGCGACGCCGGCCCGGCGCTCTCCTTCTTCCGCCATGGGGACAAGCGGCTCGCCTGCTTCCACGGCGGGCATGAATCGGAGGCCGTGCTGGTCGATCTGGCGCTGGCGCGGGTGGACCGTCACGCCCGGCCGCCGACGCGCAGCATCGAGGCGGGGTTCGACCGCCTGCACGCCGGGCGCACGCTGGTGCTGGTGGACAGCGGCCTGCCGACCGCCAAGGGCTTCGACCGCGGCGGCCATTCCAGCCCGCTCGCCATGGAGTTCAGCGACGGGGCGCAGCGCATCGTGGTCAATTGCGGCGCGCCGGCGGACGGCTCCGCGCCCTGGAACGAGCTGGCGCGGGCGACCGCAGCGCATTCCACCGTGACGGTGAACGATGTGCATGCCGTCGAGATCGACAAGGGCGGCGGCGTGCGTTCGGGCGGCCTGAATGTGCAGGCGCGGCGCTCGGAGGGCGAGGAAGGCCTCTGGCTGGACCTCAGCCACGACGGCTATTCCGCCCCCTTCGGCCTCATCCACCGCCGCCGGCTCTACCTCACCCGCCAGGGCGGCGACCTGCGCGGCGAGGACCTGCTGGAAGGCAATGCCGGCTGGCCCTTCAGCCTGCGCTTCCACCTCCACCCCGACGTAAAGGCGCGGCTGGAGGCCGGCGCGGTGCAGCTGACGCTCCCCGGCCGCCAGCAATGGCGCTTCAGCGCCGCCGGCGGCCGACTCAGCCTCGCCAGCAGCATCTATCTCGGCGACGGCCAGCGCCGCGACACGCAGGCGATTCTAGTGGAAGGCAAGACGGGGGCGGAGGGAGCGGCGGTGAAGTGGGCGTTCCGGGCGGAGGGGCGCGGGGAACGATGATTGTGGAACCGGCGCGACATTCGGACCAACCCGAACAAACTCCTTCAATTGCTCTGACTAAGGTCTCTTCATCATGGTAAGAAAGAATAGGCTCGTACCAGACCGACAAAAATCCCTTCTATCCGTCAGACCTACTGGTCACATTACGCTGGCTGGGGCTCGTATGATGTATGAGGGTATTGGGGGCAAGGCAATTTGTTGCACCATTAACGAATATTGTAGGACACAGATTTTCGACTTCCCTCGCATTGACTTTCGAAGCAATTGCCAACCTCCTAGCCACACAATCTACGAATCTTCATCAATCCAAGCTAACATCGTATCGAATCTTTGTACATTCTTTTCAGACGAAATGTACAGCAAACACTATGCAATCAGTCCTTCCCTGCGAGAAATGGTTCAAGAAACTTACGAAAAGAAAAAATCTCAACAAAACGGCAAACCGCCTTTTTTTGTAGTTATACAGGAGTGCAATAAACTAGTTCCAGTGGAATTGAAGAAGGGAGAATGCAGTATTGTTGACGAGATATGCAAGAAAGACGGTGAAGCGGTGCCCATGTTAATTGGTGGTAGAGAGGGAAAGAAATTCATAACTGCTTGGCATACATCGGATGGACAATGGCCCCAACTACCTAATAATCAACAGTTAATAAACACGATAATGGCTGGGATACGCGTTGGCCAAGATACAGCAGATCCAATAAAGAAACACGTGGACCAAAATTGCCTTGTGACGGACGATGGTCGCTTCGTGGTGACGATGAGGCCCACAATGTCAGCTAGAGTAGGAACCGCAACGGTAATGGATACCAAAGCATATAAAGACAAAGCTTGTCAGATAAGGGAGGCTATCTCTGCTATTGAGCAAGACATCAGCATTGCCCACATAGCTCTACTTGTTAATTCAATGTATCGGGAGGATTATAATGACGATGCCTATCAACGACTCCACTATTTACGCCTGTGGGAATCTTTAGCAGAAGCTGGGCAGAAATATTTGGACTATTGTGGCAATGTAAGGACCGATGACGTGGTGATATCGGGCAAGAAGACGTTGAGGGAGCTAAAGGGCTACAGGGATGATATCGCGCATTGGTGGACTGATACTATAGACGAAAATTTTCTCGCTGAATTGCAACGAACGCTGAATGAATTAATTCGTCGCAAATACTTCGGGTAATCCGCCGGAAAGGTTACCCATACTGCCGCAAGAAAAGGCGTCATCTTGTTATTGTGTAACAACAAATCGACCGTGATAGGAACATACGATACAAACGCTATCAGTCCCTGTGGCCTTCGTGGCGCCAAGACAGGATTTCGGAGGTCGTTACGGGTTTCTGCTTCGCCCGTTCACGGCGTAGTTCGGCGCAAAGTGCGGCGATGTCCTCGCAGGCTTCCGCTTCGCTCGACGATTCAGACCGCCGGGCCGCTGCTCCGTCGTTCTTGTCATGGCCCGTCATATCGAAACCATCCCCGCTCTCTCAACCCGCCGCGCGCCGCCGCAGGCGCTCCGCCGCCTCGCGCAGCCGTGTCTGCGCGTCCTCACTGTGCCAGAGTTCGGTCTGGCGGGCGACGCGGGCTGGCATTTGTTCGCGGAGGTCGGCACAGAAGCGGCCGAGGCGCATGCGTTTCGACTCGGCGAAGGCTGCGGGGGCGAGGCTGCACAGGGACAGCAGCTTCTCCCATGCCATGCCCTCGATCTCCGCCTTCAGGCCGGTTTCGTGGACGAGGCCGAGGCTGCGGCCCTCCTCGGCGTGGATGAGCCGGCCCGTATAGATCAGGTCGGAGGCGGCGAAGTCTCCCGCAACGAAGCGCAGCAATTGGTCGCCGTAATAGGGGTTGGGCACGCCCAGCAGGATTTCCGGCTTGCCGATGAGCACCCGGCCCGCCGCCCCGTAGCGGTAGTCGCAGGCGAGGAACATGGCGAGCCCCGCGCCTATCGCATGGCCCCTTATGGCGCCCACCACCGGCACCGGCGCTTCCAGCAGCGCCAGGATGAGCCGGCCCAGTTCCAGGAATATCTCCCGGATCGACTCGCGCGGCTCTCCGAGCGCCCAGTCGAGATCGACGCCGTTCGAGAAGAACCTCCCGCCGCCGGCAAGCAAGACACCGCGGGCGCCGCGCCCGGCCTCCTCTACCGCGTCCGCAAGCTCGCGGATGAGCGGGGTCGTGAGCGCATTGGCCTCGCCCCGGGCAAGGCGGATGCAGACACAGCCGTCACGGCGCTCCACGGAAATGTCCGTCAAACCGTCGTCCCCGCTCCCTCGGTCCGCCGCCCGGCGGGCAGCCTTCCCGCCCGCGGTCGGCCTCGTCGGGCGGTCGGATCGTGATGGAATTTGCGGGCGCGCTCAATGCCTGTTTCCCGGCTGCGCGGCATCGGGGCCGCCCCGTCGCGGGTTTTCAGCCCTTCATGCTCTCGCGGGCGACGCCCTTGTACTTCTCCCAGGTCCGGTAGCCGCTCAGTCCGAGCAGTTGCACCAGCAGAACGGAAAGCTCCTCCCAGTCAAGACCGCCCAGTTCGACACCGGCGAACTCGCTCACGAACGGCCCGATCAGCGGGTGGAGCAGAAAGTGGTAGCCCATGCCGAGCGCGCCGACCCAGATGAGGGCCGGACGGGCACCCGCCACGAACAGCGACGAGTGGCGCGCCTGCTGGATGTTGGCTTCCTGCTGCGCGGCGCGGTCCGGGCGCAGAACCTTCATGCGTTCGGTCTCGGCGGCGAACCGCTCCAGCTCCTCCCGGTCGGACGTGGTGAACACG
>JAJECZ010000266.1 GCA_022821735.1 Alphaproteobacteria bacterium
CTCGGAACGGGGAGGTCGTCGGGGACCATCATGAGGTCGACGGACAGTCTGGCGGCGCGCCAGCGAAGGCGGTCGTATTGCCTGAACTCGGCCCAGCCGTATCCCGGTGCGGCGTCCGGTTGGCGAACGGAGGCCCGGGCCTCCTCCAGGGCGGTGTCCAGTTGCCGGATATGGTCCGCGAGGAAGGTGGACTGCTTCCTCGCGGTATCGGCGTCGAGCGAGGGATCGGCGGCATGCCGCGCGGTGCGGTCGATCAGGAGCCCATGGTGGGGGTATTCGAGCGCGGCCAGCGGGTCGTCGCGCATCGCCGTGCGGATTGCGCGCCAGTCCTCGCGGAGCTGGCCTTCGGTTGCGATCCGGTTTTCGACCTGCCCGTCGCTCGGCCAGGGCGCGTCGGTGCGCGTGACGCCGGCGTCCCTGCGCGCCTGGCGGTGATGCCGGATGAGCTGGCGGATTCTCTTGCGCGACTCGTCGCCGAACCCGTCGAGAGCAAGGAAGCCGTTCAGCGTGGCAATGTGGTCGGCGAGCCGCCGGGTCGGCAGCGTTGAGCCGGGAAGCTGTTCCTCCCGGCGCCGCATGAGCGCTTCCTCTGCGCTCCACTGCTTGATGAAGCCTATCAGGATGTCCTGATAGGCCGGCGCGGCCTCGATGCGCCGGCGCCAGAGAGTCGTCTCGGCCCTGCGGTCGCCATGGAGTCCGGAGGCGGCATCGAGCGCGGCCACGAATGCATGGGCCTGGCGCATGAGGCGGCCATAGCCGGATACGCTCTCGGGCGAGAGGCGCTCGACGGTATTCTGCCGCATCGGGGTTGCCTGCTTCCAGATGCGCGTGAGCTCGGCCCCGAGCGCGGCGTAATGGCCGTCGAGGAAGTCGCGCCAGCTGCGGGCGGTATCGCGGTCGATCTCCCGGTCGGTCGCGAGTTCGACCGTCCGGCGCAGCAGCCCGGCATGCTCCGGATCTTCCAGGAACGCGAGGATGTCGGGTCCGGTGCGGGAACGAAGTTCGCTCCAGTCCCGGTCGAGCGGACCGGCGAGGCTCCGGGTCCGGGCCTGCCTCTCGGCCTCCCTTGCGAGCCTGGCTTCGGCGTCGAGCGCTCCCGCCCAGCGGCGCTTCATCCGGCGCCGGAACAGCGCGAAGGCATGGGCGCCCTCTCCGGAGACGCCGGGGCGGGTCTCGCCGGCGGCGCGCGCGCCGCTGCGCAGGAACACGCGCACGCGGGCGAGGACGTCGCGGTGGCGGTCGAGCGTGCGGCGCACCTGCTGCGCATTATCGGGAGCGGCGGCGCGCTCCGCCGGCGCCGGGATGGCGCTCCACTCGCGCTCGACCTCCTCCATGTCAGCGGCGAGCGCGGCCGCGGCCGCCAGGTCCGGGCTCTGCGCGACCTGGCGTCTGGCGTCGGCGATTATGCGCTGCACGGCGGCGCGGTCGGCATGCCGGCGGACGGCCGCGCCGGGCGGCTCTTCGGCGTCACGCGGCCCGATGCCGGCCGTGCCGGGCCCGACGCTGTCATTGGCGGCCGCGGCGGTCGGGACGGGCTCGCGCCCGACCTCCAGCTCGCCCTGCAGCGGCATTTCGGGTTGGTTCGCGGCCAGGATGTGGTCGATGGCCGCCAGCTTGGGCTGCGAGCGCCCGCAAAGCCGTCCGAGCCAGTCGAGGACCTCCTCGTCGGAGACCTCGCGCCCCGGCTCGCCGTCGGGCGTGGCGCCGGCGATGGCGATCGCGGCCGGCAGCCGGTCGGCGACGACCTGCAGGCGGCGCGTGTGCCGGGTGGCGGCCGGATAGGTCGTCTCGCGCGCCATGCCCTCGTCCAGCAGCAGGAAGGCGGCGTCCAGGGTCAGGCCCTGGGCGGCGGTGGTGGTTGCGGCATACGCGTAGTCGATGGTGGTCTCGCCGATATAGTTCCTGATCTCCCCCGGCTCGAAGCGGATCGTGCGCTCCTTGCGGGTTTGCCTGTCACGGGTCCTGGCGGTGATGAGAACCTGGGCGGCGCCGTCCGCGGCGTGGCGCTTTTCGAGCCCGGTGACGGTGACGACGTCGCGGTTGTAGAGGCCGAGATGCGGAACGGTCGAGCCGATCCGCAGACGGTCGCCGACCCGGACCTCGAAATCGTCCTCGACGGCCTTGCCCCGGTCGCGGAAGCGATGGATCCGGATGACGGCGGAGTCCCTGGCGGGATCGTAGTCGGCAGACCCGGTCGCGGCATGGTGCCGGGCGCGGAGCAGGGCGTTCAGCGCGCGCACGTCGGCGCGGGTGCGCGCCATGACGACGGCCTCGCGCTCCGGGTTCTCGGCGCTCCAGGCAGACCAGTAGGCGACGAGCCGCAGGAGCGCATCCTCCTTGCCCTCCGCCAGCGCCAGGCGCCCGCGCTTGTGGAGTTCGGTGAAGGCCTGCTGCATGGCGCCGTGGCGGAGCAGCGCCGATATGCCGAGCTGCCAGGGACGCTCGATCCGGAGCGGCTTCTCGCCCGCCTTGCGCCGCTCCCGGTTCATGGCCCGGAACCGCTCGCGCGCGGCCTCGCGCTCCTCGCGGGTCATCGACGCCGCCTTTTCCATGGCTTCCTCGGCCGGCAGGCCGTCCACCTCGCGCAGCCAGTCCTCGAGCGTCGCTACTTGGCGGCGGATGCGGTCGATGCGCACACCCTTGACCCGGTCCCTGACGATGCGCATGCCGGGTCCGGCCTCGATCGGCTGCTGTTGTTGCGTGTCGCCGACCAGGACGAGCTTGCAGCCCGTCTGCTCGCTCAGCCGGGCCAGTTGCAGGGTCTGCCGGGTGGAGAGCATGCCGGCCTCGTCCACGACAAGGACGGTATCGGGCCCGAGCTCGACATTGCCCTTGGCGACGTCGCGCAGGAAGGGGTGGACGGCGCTGGGCGGCGCGTTCATGTCGGTCGCGAGCTCGACCGCGACGGACCAGGCGACGGCCAGCGCGCGGACCTTGCGGCCCTCGGCGCGCCAGAGGTCCGCGAGCGGCCCCAGCACGGTGGACTTGCCGGAGCCGGCGGCGCCCTCGATCAGGGCGATGCGCCCCGAATCGGCCGCGACGTGCTCGATGGCCTTGCGCTGTTCCGCGCTGAACTGCTTGCCCCGGTTCCGGAGGTCCTCCAGCAGTTTCTCGACTTTCTCCGGTTCGACGGCGTGGGTCCGGTCCGACACGGAGAGGCCGGAGATATGGCGCAGCGTGCGCTCGGCGCGAAGCGTGTCGCGGGTGGTGAAGATGCGCTTGTGCGCCATGCCGGCTTGCGCCTCGATGCCCGGCTCCGGATATTCGAGGGATACGAGTTCGGCATTGCCGAGGCAGGCCTCGCGCCAGCGCTCCATCGATCCGCGCCCGGCGGCGGTGGCGAGCGCGTTCTCCGTCTTCTCGACGATGTTCGGGAAGTTGAACACGGCCTCCATGCGGGCGAGGCGCTCCGGGATGGCCTCGATCTCCCCGCGGATTTCGTCGAGGCGCTCCTGCGTGATCTCGGGGATTTCGGCGCTGCGGATGCGGGTGCGAAGCTCCTCGAGGTCGACGACCTCCGCGGCCTCCACCAGGAAGCGCTCGATGTCCTCCTCCGTCGTGGGGCCGCCTTCGGGTTTGTGCGAGCGGGTCGCGAGCGTCGCCGCCGCCATCTGCGCCGGGTTCGAGAGGGCTTCCTCGCCCAGATTTTCGGCGACGGCCGCGACGATCTCGGCGCGGCGCTTGCTCCAGGCCTGTTCCAGCTCGGGGTCCATCTCCCTGACGCGGGTATATTCGCCTTCGGGTCCGTGGCGCTCCATGGCGATGCCGAGGCGTTCCTGCACGATCTCGGCGAGGCGGGCCCGGAAGGTGGCGCCGGCGGCCTTCGACCAGGAATAGAGCGGATAGCCGTGCAGCGCGCGGCATTTGCCGTCCGAGTGCGTTTTCACGACGTTGAAGATCGTCGCATGGACATGCAGCTGGGGGTCGCCCTCGCGCGAGGTGCGGTGCAGGAACGTCGCCGCCAGCATGTCGCCGGTCTCGACCTGCAGGTTCTTGCTGTCGGGCCCGAGGCGCGTGGTCGCGCAGTGCCTGAATACGGTCTCGTCGAGGGCGCGGCGCGCGGCGTCGATGACGGCGCGCTCGATCTTCTCGCGTTCCTCCGCCCTCGGCTCGATTGCCCAGAGCGCGGAGATCGACTTGTCGACCGAGAAGGTCATGTCGAAGCCCGGCGAGCGCTTCTCCGAGCCGGCGTTGCGCGCGAGGTCCGTGCCGTCGAGCTCGGGCGAATGGCCGGCGCATAGCGCGTAGAACTTCTTCTCCCAGACGATCCCGCCGTTCTTCAGGCCGAAGAGGCCGGCAGGGTTGTGCCACTCGCCCGGACGCTCCTTGCCGCCGCCCGTGTAGTAGCCCTCATGCTTCGCCTGGCTCTCGATGTAGTAGGTCGGCACCGCCATTTTCGCGAGCGTCGCTACCACCGCGACGGCTCCTCGGCCGGGTCCTGCGCCGACAGGCCGGAGAGGCGCTTGTGGTGCGGGTTCGCGTCCAGGATGTCGCGCGTCGTGAACAGGCGCTTGTGCGCCATGCCGACGATCGCGTCCGGATTGGGGTTCTCGTATTCGAGCGGGAGCAGGTTGCCGGCGGCCAGCGCGTATCGGCGCCACCCGTCCATGGCGTCGTCGTCGAACAGGCCTCCGGCGGCGTTCTCGACCCGCGCGACGATGTCCGGCATGCCGAAGACCAGCTCGGCCACGGCGAGAGTGCGGGGAATGTCGTCGATCTCCCGGCGGACGCCGGCGCGCTCCTGTTCGGTTGCGTCGCTGAAAGCGGACCGGACGATCCGTGCATGCAGGGCGTCGGGATCGACAATGCCGGCTGCTTCAGCCCTGAACCGGGCGGCATCGTCTTCGGTGGCCGTTCGCTTGATGCGCAGAGGCGCGGTCGTGGACGCGCCGGTTCCGGACGCGGCCGGATCGGGCGTTCTCCAGGCGGCGTGAACGGCGTTGACATGGGCTTGCAGCCTCGCGTTCCGCTTGCTCCACAGCTCTTCCAGACCCGGATCCATATGCCGGATGCGGGTGTATTCGCCGCGCTCGCCATGCCGCTCCATCTCGACCCCGAGACGGCTGCGCAGCCGGTAGGCCAGGCGGTTGCGGAAGGTGGCGCCGATGGCCTTGTTCCAGGAATACAGGGGATGGCCGTGCAAGGCCCGCCATCTCCGGTCCCGGTGCGTATGGACGACGTTGAAGACGACGCAGTTGACGTCGAGCTGCGGATCGAGTTCGCGGGAGACGTGATACGGGAAAGCCGCGGCCAGGATATTGCCGGGCTCGACGCGAAGGTCCCTGCCTGCCTTGCCAGTCCGCGTAACGGCGCAGTGCCGGAAGACGATGCTGGCGAGCGTCTCCCGGGCTGCGTCCATGACCGCACGCTCGATGCGCTTGCGGTCGAAGTCCGGAGAGATCGCCCAGAGCGCCGAGATCGTCTTGTCGGGAGAGAGCACGATATCGAAGCCTGGAGAATGGGTCCGGGTGCGGGCCCGTTGCGAGAGCGGCCAGCCATCGACCGGCGCGAACCCCCTCCATAGCGAGAGAAAGTCCCGGTCGGAAACGGCCGCGCCGTCGGCAAGCTGGAGGAGCCCGGACGGGTTGCGCCATTTGCCCGCATGGGGCGGTCGGCGCCCAGTATAGAGATGCTCGTCGGCCAACTTGTTGATGCTCGCTACCATCGGTTGCACTTCTTGCCCGCGATATCCGCCCGCAGGGAACCGGCTGGCCGGCGCCGGCTGCTGTTCCCTCCGCGAACCTTCATGTGCATCGTCCCCTCAAATCCGGCAGAAGCGTAAGATGTTGATTTTATTGGCAATTGATTGCATAGGTGTGCTGACTCTGCGCTTCGACCTTTAATCCGGTCCTCATCGTAGCGCCCCCGGTCCGGTGCGGCAAGCGGCCGGGGACGGGGCCGGGAACCGCGAGGGGAGGCGCGGGCCCGGTAACCGCAGGGGAAACGCGAAAGCCGGCAGGCATTGCGGGGCCACAAGGCCGCGAAATGCGCCGTTGCGACCAAGCCGCAGGGAGGCCGGTACAGAAGGAAAGCCCGACGCCTTTCGGCGCCGGGCGGAAGCGGTTCAGCAGTCGTCATCGTCCTGCAGGTGGGCGGCAAGGCCGGGCAGCGGCGCCCAGGGTCCGGACTGCGAGAACGGCCGCATCCGGAAGCGGAGGCGCCCGTGCTCGAAGACGCGGACGTCGTAATCGAAGAAGCGGCGGGTCAGCGTGCGCCGGCGGGCGTTCAGGGCGGCCAGGCAGGACTGCCGGGTGGCGGCCTCGCCGATGACGGGGCGGATGCGCTGCTCCCGGTCAGTCTGGACGATCAGGAACGGGCGGAACGGCACGAGGGCGCGGCTGGCGGGGATCGGCATGGCATGTCTCCGGTTTCGCGATCGCGGCCGGGATCGACCGCAATTCCACCCGGACAGCCCCTTCCCCACCTTTTCCGGCCGGGACGGTGCGAGCGCCGGCCGGGCGCCTTCCTCCTTCCCGGCCCCGGGAGCGAAGCGACCTGGCGCCACGCGCCAGGCATCGCCGGCAGGACGGGCTCCGAGGCGAAGTCTTCCGGGTTCCTGGCAGGGCCGGAGCCTGCGGAGGCCCTGGCAGGGTTCCGGATAGCGGAGCCGGCCTCGCCACGGCCCGGTACAGAGGAGAAGCCCCGACGCTGGACGCGCCGGGGCTCCGGAACTCAGAACGGGATCGTGCTGTCGAGCCGGTCGCCAGGCTGGCTGGCCGCGATCGTCCCGGCCAGGTCGTATTCCTCGTCCGCCTCGACCACCTCGGGCGTCCAGCGGCGGAGCCGGGCCCGGTTGCCGCCGCGGCGCTCGGCGGCCAGCATCCGGCGGGCGAGCACCTCGCTCTCCCCGCCATGGACGATCCGCCAGCGCTGCTCCCCGGTGTAGTAGGGCAGCAGGATATCCACGGTCCAGTAAGCGTCGCCATTCATCGTCTCTCTCCTGTTCGGGATTTGCCCCGACAGCCCCTTCCCCACCTTTTTCCGGAGCCCGCACCGCCTTCCGGCCCGCCGGGATCCGCAACCCTTCCAGGCCGGCCCGGCCGCACCGGTACGCGAGAGATACCCGACGCCTCACGGCGTCGGGTATCGTGGGTCAGCCCGGCAATCCCCCGGCCAGCAGCCGGCGGCGATATTCCGCGGGACCGAGCCGGAGGAGCTCGTCATTGGCGTCCTTCGCGCCGGCGACGATGCGCTCCACCTGCAGCCCGGAGTCCCGGTGCGCCTCGCGGAGCGCGGCCCAGGCCTCCTCGCCGGCGCGGTCCCGGTCCTGCACCAGCGTCACGCGCTCGATGCCCGGCGGCAGGGCGACGCGGTGGATGCGCCCGGCGGACACGGCAGCGGCAATGGCCACATGCCGGCGTCCCTCCGGCCCCAGCGCCCGGCAGACCGCGAGCGCGTCCTCCACGCCCTCGGTCAGCACCACATGCCGCGCGCCGGCGGAAGCGGGCCACCACACGGCGCCGGAGCCGAGCCGGCCGCTGGTCCGCTTCGGGTCCGCGATCCGGGCCTTGCCGCCATCCGGGGCGAGGAAGATCCGCTGCAGGCCCTCAAGCGAGCCGTCCAGCGCGCGGATCGGCGCCAGCAGGGCCGGCAGCTCCCGCTTCCGCCCGTCCACCTGCACCCAGGCGTCGGGACGGAACCGCAGGCCGGCGTCCCGCGCATCCTCAGCCAACAGCCCGCGCGAGGCCAGATAGCGCCCGGCCGGGTCGCCGCTCCGGATCGCGCGCGAGCGGGCCAGCACCTGCTCCAGGCCAGCCTGGCTCGCCGGCCGGCATGCCGTGGCACAGACGCGCGGCGCCGGGCGCTCGGCAGCGGGCAGGGACAGGAAGCGCCGGGCCTCGCGCGCCGCCTCCCCGATCGAGCCCAGGTCGCGGGCCGCGCGGATCAGGTCCAGCGCATCGCCCCGGTCCCGGCCGTTCGCCCAGTCCTTCCAGCGCCCGCGCAGGCGGCCGGCCAGATTGACGCGCAGCGAGCTGCCGGGCTCGCCCGCGACGCTGCCCACCTGCCAGAACGGGCCGTTCCGCCGGCCGTTCGGCAGGTAGTAGGCGCAGACCGCCTCGATCTCGGCCGCCAGGCGCGCCGCGAGCTCCTGCAGCGAAAGGCCTCCATGCATCGTCGCCATGTCCGATCCTCCTTCCGGGCCCGGGGTTGCGGAGCCGCGCCTGGCCGGCGTCAGCCCCGATATCGCCCCGACAGCCCCTTCCCCACCTTTTGTGCCTCGCGGCCGGCACGACGCCGGAAGCATGGCCACGCCCGCTCGCCCGCCTCCCTTTCCCGGCCCCTCGATCCCCCTGCCTCCGCCGTCGCCGGCCCGGTTCAGCGCCTCCGCGTGCCACCGCCCCCAACCAACGGCTTTCGGCCTGCCGGGGGGTCACAGCGCAGCGCCCCCGGCATGCCGAAGGCCACAAACCATGTCCGGCGCGCCCAGCGCGCTCAGCCCGGGCGCGAAGCGCCCTTCATCCGGCGCCTGCGCCGGGCGAGCGCAGCGAGTGTCCCGATGCCGGCCTCGAGCCGGGCTGGAAGCGGGCGGCGTGACGGGGTCAAGGGCGGAGCCCGCCCGGCGCGGCGGTCGCGGCCCGGCGTCTCTGCTGCCGGTCGGGGGACGGGCGACAGGCAGCGGACGTGACGGGAGGGAGCCTGCGACCGGACGGCGGGTTCGATGCCGCCCGGCGCCGGGCCGGCCTGCTCCGCCCCCGATGCCGGCCGCCGGAGCGAAGCGGCCGGCGCAAACCAGCGTGCGCCGCGGCTCGGGGGGCGCGGGCGGGGACGGGTACAGAACGATAGCCCCGACGCCGGGGGGCATCGGGGCTATCGGATCAGCCGGCGTCTCCGGCGGGGCCAGGCTCCCAGGGGAACAGGGTCGCTTGGTCTCCCCAGCGGGGCAGGCTGTCCTCCAGGACGCTGTCGCGAAGGGGGAGCGCATCGAGGCCGAGCTCGGCAACGGCGTGGCGGGCGTCGAGCGCGTCGAAGGCGGGGTCCAGCAGGGCGGTCATTTCCGAAATCCTTTCGGGCAGGGTCGCGGACCGGGATGGCCGCGATTCCGCCCGGACAACCCCTTCCCCACCTTTCAGCCTCGCGGCCGGCACGGCGCCGGGATCGTGACCACGGCCGGCCGCCGCGAACCGTTCCGGGCCCGCCCGGTATGCGGGGCGCCCGGCAGGACGACGGCTTCGACCGCGCTCCGCCAGGGTGCGAGGCGGCCGAAAGCGCCGCGGCCTGACCGGCGGTGGGTGTCAATTCTGCAACCTCCGGGGTGGCAGCGGCGCCCGGCCGGGGTGTCAATGCTGCCGGCCTCGGGCGGCGGCGCTGCCGCCCGTAACCTGATGGAAACCGGAGAAGAAACCGCGGCGGCCCGCCGCCAGCCATCGCAGGCGCTGGCGGCGGG
>JAJECZ010000009.1 GCA_022821735.1 Alphaproteobacteria bacterium
GGCCGCCCAGGTCGTCCAGGGCGAAAAGTCCGGCGACTGGACGAAGGGCTGCCTCCAGGCGCCCAGGGACAGGCCCGATGCTGCGGAGCAGTGCTTTATCTTCCAGCGGCTGTTCCCGGAGGGCTCCGAGCAGGCTGCGGCTACGGTCGCGGTCGGGCGGCCCGGGCCCGGCAAGCCGTTGCTGGCTTCGCTGACGGTGCCGCTCGGAGTCAATCTGCCCGCCGGCATGACGGTCTGGGTGGAGGGCGACGAGAAGGCCGTCCGGCGCCCGCCGCTCCTGTTCTGCGTGCGCGCCGGGTGCGAGGCGAACATGCGCATGGACGAGGTGATGCTGACCGCATTCAAGCAGCGGGTGACCGCCGTGCTGTCCTTCACCATGGTGGACGGCAGGCAGGTGGCCCTCCCGATCTCGCTGCGCGGCTTCACGCACGCGCTCACCTTCCTCGAGTGAAGCCCGCCGGCATCCTGCCGTCGCAGCTTCTGCGGGAGGCTGTCGAGGCCGGTGCGCTCTCGGCCTGCCACCCCGTCGAGGAAGACCAGATACAGCCGGCGAGCCTCGACCTCCGGCTCGGGCGCCGCGCCTGGCGGGTCCGGGCGAGCTTCCTGCCGGACCCGGACGGCGCCGTCGCGGAGCGCATCGAGCGCCACGCCATGCACGAGATCGACCTGGGCCGCGGCGCAGTGCTGGAGCGCGGCTGCGTCTATATCGCCGAACTCATGGAGCGGGTCGCGCTCGATACCGGCACGGCCGCCGTCGCCAATCCCAAGAGCTCGACCGGACGGCTCGATGTCTTTGCGCGCCTGATCGCCGACCGCGTGCCGGAATTCGACCGGCTGCCGGCCGGCTACGAGGGGCGGCTCTATGTGGAGCTGGCGCCGCGTACCTTCTCCATCCTGGTCCGGGAAGGCGCGCGCCTCGTGCAACTGCGGCTCAGGCGGGGCGCGCAGGGCGGCGACGATCCGGCGCTGCGCGACCTGCACGCGCGCGACGCGCTGGTGGACCGGGAAGCGGTCATCGACGACGGGCTCGTGCTCACGGTGGATGCGCGGGGAACGGGCGGCGTCATTGCCTGGAAGGCGCGCGCTCATGCGGGCCTCATCGATGTCGAGCGGATCGGCCATTACGACCCGGACGAGTTCTGGGAGCCGGTCGCCGCCCGTCCCGGCCGCGGCATCGTGCTCAATCCCGACGATTTCTACATCCTCTCGTCCAAGGAGACCGTCGCGATCCCGCCCGACCACGCGGCCGAAATGCGGCCCTACGACACCCGCGTCGGAGAATTCAGGGTCCACTATGCCGGCTTCTTCGATCCGGGTTTCGGCTACGGCGCCGGCAGCCGGGCGGTGCTGGAGGTGCGCGCCCACGATGTGCCTTTCGTGGTCGAGGACGGCCAGCCGGTCGGCCGGTTGATCTATGAGCCGATGCTGGCGGCCCCGGACAAGATTTACGGCGGCGGCATCGGCTCCACCTACCAGGCGCAGGGCCTGCGCCTCGGCAAGCAGTTCCGGGAGCCGGGCGGCAGCGGATAAGGTCTGGAAAAAACCGCCCGGCGGCGCGACTATCGGGCGGGTTCGGGAACGAGCGGGAGGCGACGGCGATGAGCGAGCGGACGATTTTTCCGGTGACGGCCGGCGCGGCCGAAGGCGCGCATGTGGATGCGGCGGCCTATGAAGCGATGTACCGCCGGTCGGTGGAGGACCCGGAAGGCTTCTGGGCCGAGCAGGCTGGGAGGCTCGACTGGATCACGCCGTTCACGAAGGTGAAGGACGTTTCCTGGGCGAAGGACGACCTGCATATCCGCTGGTTCGAGGACGGCACGCTCAACGCCTCGGCCAACTGCCTCGACCGCCATCTCGCCGCGCGCGGCGAGCAGACGGCGATCATCTGGGAAGGCGACGATCCGGCGCTCTCGGAGCACATCACCTATCGCGACCTGCATGAGCGGGTGTGCAAATTCGCCAATGTGCTGAAGGCGCGCGGCGTGAAGCGCGGCGACAGGGTGACGATCTACCTGCCGATGATCCCGGAAATCGCCGTTGCGGTGCTGGCCTGCGCGCGCATCGGCGCGATCCACTCGGTCGTCTTCGGCGGCTTCTCCCCTGACGCTCTCGCCGGCCGCATCATCGACTGCGCCTCGACGGTGGTCATAACGGCGGATGAAGGCCTGCGCGGCGGGCGCACGGTTCCGCTGAAGGCCAATACCGACGCCGCGCTGGCCTCCTGCCCGGACTGCACGACCTGCATCGTCGTGCGCCGCACCGGCGGCGAGATCGGCTGGGTGGACGGCCGCGACCATTGGTACGAGGAGGAGATGGCGGGGGCGTCGGCCGACTGCCCGCCGGAGGAAATGGGCGCCGAAGACCCGCTCTTCATCCTCTACACCTCCGGCTCGACCGGGCAGCCGAAAGGCGTGCTGCACACCACCGGCGGTTATCTCACCTTCGCCTCGATGACACACCAGCTCACCTTCGACTACCGCGACGGCGAGGTGTTCTGGTGCACCGCCGACGTCGGCTGGGTCACCGGCCACAGCTACATCCTGTACGGGCCGCTCGCCAACGGCGCGGTCACGCTGATGTTCGAGGGCGTGCCGAACTATCCGGACAGCTCGCGCTTCTGGCAGGTCTGCGACAAGCACAATGTCTCGATCTTCTACACCGCGCCCACGGCCATCCGCGCGCTGATGCGC
>JAJECZ010000150.1 GCA_022821735.1 Alphaproteobacteria bacterium
CTCACCGCCCGGCCCTGCTGCCGCAGCCGCAAATCGCCCGCCGGGGCGCCCGTCGATCCATCCGTCATCCCGTCTCCTCCCCTTCCATCTCCGCTCCCGCGCCTGACGAACCCGATTGCGACTGACGGCCCGTTTCGACCGAACCCGATTGCGAGCCGCCTGCGCCGTGCGCGCACGCCTGCCCGCCGCCACCCGGCCCCTCCGGCCGCCGGCGTTCCAGCTTTGCATCGAGCGCGGCGCAAGCCGCCGCCGGTCGTTCAGGTCATGGCCTCACGGGCTCCGGTGTAGCCGTTTTCGATACAAATATAGAACATGTGGGGATTATTTCAAGGAAAAGCTGCCGGCATCCCGGATCACTGCGCCGGGCCCGGCCCGGCCCGTAATGCCAGGACTCGTTCCGAGCCTGTCGGAGGGGGGCGGACGGGGCTTCGCCCGCGCTTCCGCCGGGGCGGAAGCGGCTCCTCACCCGGCCTCTCCCCACAAGCGGGGAGAGGGGAATAAGGAAGGCGGGCGGCATGTTTCTCCTCTCCCCCGGACAGGGGGAGAGGTTGGGAGAGGGGGCCGGTGCGGGAAGCGCGGACGGCTGCATGGATACCCGGAACAAGTCCGGGCGGGCGGCCCGGATCGGAGGGCGGTTGAACCCGGTCGAATAGCAGGGTTGGCCCGCTAACCGGACCGGGCTTCGGTGAGAGAGGCGGGCGTATCGACATCGAGGAGCACGCCCTCGTCCGGCATGGGCACCTCGACCAGCAGGTCGCCATTGGCGCCGATCAGGTGCTTGGCCCCGACATCGCCGGAAACGCCGCCGATCTCCGCGAACAGCTCCCGTCCCCAGAGCACGGGATTGCCGCGCTTGCCATTGAAGGTCGGCACGCAGATCGACCGGCCCTCCAGCGGGTTGAAGGCCGCGATCAGCCGGTCGATATGGGCGGCCGAGACGAAGGGCATGTCGCCCAGCAGGACCACAGCGCCGTCAACATCCTCGGGCAGCGCCGCAATACCTGCGGCGAGCGAGGTCGAAAGCCCGTCCGCAAAGTCGGGATTGTGGACCGTCGGCGCATCGACCGCCGCCTCGATGCGCTCGCGCTCGTGCCCGGTCACCACCAGCACGGAGGCTGCCTGGGAGGCCCGCGCGGCTCCAAGCGCCCGTTGGAGCATGGCGGCTCCGTCCACCTCCGCCAGCAGCTTGTTCGCGGAACCCATGCGCCGCGACTGGCCGGCGGCCAGGACCACAGCCGCAATGCGCGGCAGCCGCGCCG
Organism: Alphaproteobacteria bacterium; assembly: GCA_022821735.1. Lineage (GTDB taxonomy): Bacteria > Pseudomonadota > Alphaproteobacteria > Bin95 > Bin95 > Bin95. Next base: position 1,260 of record JAJECZ010000150.1, read on the forward strand.
GCTCGGCCGTCGCGCGCTCGCGCACCCGGGGCTGCGGCCGGCTCGGAATATCGACCAGCAGACCGCCGACGCCCATCGACATGATCTCCCGCCGCCCGACCTCCAGCCCGGCGGCGAGGCGCTGGAGCACCCAGTCGAAGCCGTTGGACTTCGGCGACCGGGCGCACCCCGGCAGGCCGATGACCGGCACCGCCCCGATCCGCCCGAGAAGTATCAGGTTGCCGGGATCGACCGGCATCCCGAAATGCTCGACCGCGCCGCCTGCCGCCTCTATGGCCGCGGGCAGCACGTCGCGCCGGTCCACGATGGCCGAGGCGCCGGCAATCAGCAGGATGTCCGGACCTTGCCCCAGGCTCTCCCCTATCGCCTGCGCCAGCGCCGCTTCTTCATGCGCGGCGCGGCTCTCACCGACCAGCGCGCCGTTCAGCGCCTCGACCCTCGCGCGGGTGATCCCGACCGTCTTGTCGAGCACGCTCGCCTTGACGCTGGGCAGCTCCGTCTGGATCAGCGCCACCCGCCTGGGCCTGAGCGGGTGCAGCGCGAGCAGCGGGCCTTCGATCCGCCGGACCGCTTCTTCCGGCGCGGCGAAGGGGATGATCTTCACCGTCGCCACCATCTGCCGGCGCTCGACAAGACTGTAGGGCGGCAGCGTCGCGAGCGTGATGCTCTCGTCGAGCAGGTTCAGGCCGTCCACCCGCCCCGCCTCGACGGTCAGCACGCCGCGCTCGGAAGCGAACAGGTTGACGCGCCCGGTGAACGGCGCGGCGACCTCCAGCCCCTCGCCGGCCACTGCCGCCGCGATGGCCGCCGCCGCGCCGTCCTCGTCCATATCGCCCGGCTCGAACCGCGCGGCCGTCACCTCTTCGATGCCCGCCCCGGCAAGAGCGGCAAGGTCCGCCGCCGACAGCAGCCGGCCCTTGCGGAACACCGCCCGCTCCAACCGGATCGAGTGCGCCAGCAGCGCACCTTCGGCCTCCGGCAGCGGGACCGGACCGAACTTCATCGCCCGGACTTCATCGGTAAAGCGCCTCCGTCATCTGCGCCGCGATGGCAAGCGCGATCTCGGCCGGTGCCCGTCCTCCCAGATCGAGCCCGATGGGCGCGCGGATGCGGCCGATGGCGGCCTCGTCGAACCCGGCCTCGACCAGCCGCTCGACCCGCTGCGCATGCGTCCTGCGGCTGCCGAGCGCGCCGACATAGAACGCCTCCGAGCGGAGCGCGACATGCAGGGCGGGATCGTCCAGCTTGGGATCGTGGGTGAGCGTCACGACGGCCGTGCGCCCGTCCACGCCGAGCGCCTCCAGCGCGTCGTCGGGCCACTCGTCGCAGATCTCGACATCGGGAAACCGCTGGGCCGTCGCAAACGCGCCGCGCGGATCGACCAGCGTGACATCGTAGCCGAGGCCGGACGCCATCCCGATCAGCGGCTGCGAGATATGCACCGCGCCGACGACGATCAGCCGGAGCGGCGGGTTGAACACCTGCACGAACCAGCGCCCGCCCTCATGCTCGAAATCGTGGCTGCGGTTCTGCTTCAGCGCGGCGCGCGCGACTTCCAGCACCGGCTCCGGCAGCGGGCCTTCGCCGTCCTCGACCACCGCGTCCACGCTGCCGTCGAGCGTCGCGACGCGCGCGACCGGGCGCCGCTCGCTGCGGGCGGCGCGCAGCCGGGCCAGCGTTTCCGCCTTCATGCCAGCTTCTCGACGAACACCTCGATGGACCCGCCGCAGGCAAGCCCCACTTCCCAGGCTTCCTCGTCGCTCACGCCGAAATCGAGCAGGCGCGGCGCGCCGTCCTCGATGGTCCGGCGGGCCTCGATCACGACCGCGCCCTCGATGCAGCCGCCCGACACCGAGCCCTCGAACGCGCCCGTGTCGTCCACCACAAGCTGGCTGCCGACCGCGCGCGGCGAGGAGCCCCAGGTCTTGACCACGGTGGCGAGCGCAACGCCCCTGCCCGCCGCCGCCCAGTCCGCCGCCCGGTCCAGGATCGCATCCGCTTCGCCTACAGCCGCGTCAGCCATTCGCTCACTCCCTCCTGCCGGCGGGCCGGCTCGCGCCCGAGCGCCGCAGCCAGCTCCTCAAGACTATCCAGATTGTGCGCCGGCCGGAATTCGTCAACATGCGGCATCAGCGCGGCCGCGCCGCGCGTGCGCGGTTCGTAGGCGTCGTAGCGCAGCAGCGGGTTGAGCCAGACCAGCCGGCGGCAGGACTTGTGCAGGCGCTCGACCTCGACCGCCAGCCCCTCGCCCGAGTCGCGGTCGAGCCCGTCGCTGATGAGCAGCACCACGGCGCCCAGGTACATGTTCCCGTAGAGCAGAAACACCATCACGATCAGGATGGTCCAC
>JAJECZ010000077.1 GCA_022821735.1 Alphaproteobacteria bacterium
GGCCTCTCCCGCCCAGCGGGAGTGGGGTTTTCCTGGGAGCCGGTCGCTCTCTCTTTCCCCTCCCCCGCTTGGGGGGGAGGACGGGTGGGGGGCCGCTTTCGCGGCAGCGGAAGCGGCGGCGGAGCCGGGTGGAGACGTCCGTCGCGCCGAGGGGCCCTCTCCCAACCTCTCCCGCCGAGCGGGAGAGGGGTTTTCATGGGTGCCGCCCTCTCTTCCCCTCCCCCGCGTGCGGGGGAGGATGGGTGGGGGGCCGCTTTCGGCAGCGGAAGCGGCGGCGGAGCCCGGGAGAGGTCCCGTCGCGCCGAGAGACCCTCACCCAACCTCTCCCGCCCGGCGGGAGAGGGGTTTTCGTGGCAAAGGGAGAAAGGGCGCGCGGGCGGGAGAGGAGGTTTTGCGGGCGGCGGGCTTCCGGGGTTGCGGGGCGGGGGCCCGGATGTGTCATGAAATGTCATGTTTTGTCATGGTCCGCGCCGCCGGGGCGTGAAAAAGCGGGCCGCCCGGGGGCGGCCCGCCCGTCAGTCCCGGTGAGGGGACGGATCAGAAGTCGATGTCGAGGCCGGTCACGAAGGCGGTGCCTTCCGTGCCGTGTTCGGTGTCCTCGACGGCGAAGATCGACGTCTTCCACGACACGCCCGGCGCCATCTTGTAGCCGGCCGAGACCTCCGTGGCGGTCCGCTCGTCGCCGCTTTCCAGCTCGCGGACCATGTGGCCGACGCTCACCGACATTGGGCCGTCCGTGTAGCTGATGCCCACGGCCCAGGTGTCATGCTCCGCCGAGGGGTCGTTGACAAACTTGTGCATCGCGTTGGTGGTCGCCACGGCGCGCACAGCCGCGTCATCGACGCCGTCAGTCATTCCCCGGCTGCCTGCGAAAATTGCGTTGGGATGATCGCAGGGGATCATCTCGCCATCTACCGCCGCCGCAACCTCCGGGAGTGCAGCGGTGGTCTCCGTGGCATCCGCGGCATCTCTTATGGGAACCGCGCCGGTCGCGTAGCACTCGGACATGTATCCGCCGTCGTCGCGGGTGGCGTAGGAGGCCGAGAACGTGAACGCGCCCATGCCGATCGACAGGCCCGCATTGGTGAAGGTCTTGTCGTCATGACCCATCATCGCGTCGTCGTTCGCCTTCATGGCGTCGGTGTGACGCATATCGTCCTCGTCATTGTCCCCGTCGATGTCGAACGACGCGGATGCGGGGTTCGAGACATTGGCGTGGCCGAGCGAGACCTTGACCGCCATGTCGCCGATGGTCTCGTTGAAGTTGATCGCCGCGGCCCAGACCGCATTGTCGTTGTTCTCCGGCGCGCTGGTGACCGAGTTTTCGTTGGTCGAGTCCGGCGCGAAGGACACGCCCACCTGCACGCCGTTCATGCGCGGCGTGACATAGGTCAGGGTCAGGTCGTCGCCCGGGATGGTCCAGCCGGCGGTCTCCAGGTAGGAGCCCGGGATCCACTTCTGCGTGTCGCCGGCGTTCAGGCCCGCGCCCGCGCCGAAGGCCGCCGCATAGTGCATGCGGGTGTGGATCGGGTCGCGCGCGCCGAGGTCGATGCGGCCGAACTCGCCGCTCACCCAGGCGTTCGACTCGTCGATCGAGGTGGAGCCGCTGCCGCCGTTGTTGGCCTCGAGCTGCACGCGGACGCCGAACTTGAGACCCATGTCGGACTCCATCGAGCCCGTGAAATAGATTTCCGAGTCGGACTGCGTGTCGAAGCCGCCGTCCACGCCGTCATCGTCGCGGTTGGCGTAGCCGATCCACTGTTCCATGTAGCCCCCGATGCCGATGCTGAGCATGTCCGCAGCCGAAGCAGGCGTTGCGGCCATGACTCCGGCGCATGCGAGAGCGCCGGCGGCCGCGGTCGTCATGAGGAAATTTCTCATAATCCCCGTTCTGCGACATTTGCAGCCGGACGGCCGGTAGCGGAAGTGCCCGGAACAGCGGGCAAAAAGCATGCCGGCATAGCTTCCTGTAATATGGCGGGGGCGACGGATTTGCTCGCCCGATTTCCAGCCCTCTGTTGCATTCCTGCAACAGTCGCCCGGGATTTTCTCCTGCAGCGCAATTGGCCTTTATTGGCTCTTGCGCTTTGTCACGCCCCGTTTATCGTAGGCCACCGCTTCGACGGATTCCGCGTCGGGGCGGTGTTGCAACACACGGAAGGGAAACGGGGATTATGAGAAAAGCCCTACTTGCGACCTCTGCGTTGGCCCTCGCCGGCGCGGTGGCGACCGCTCCGGCTTCGGCGGCCGACATGCTGAGCGTTGGCGTTCACGGCTACATGGAACAGTGGGTCGGCTTCACCGACCGCAGCGACTCCGCCGACAGTTCGGTGGAAGGCGGCGTCAGCCAGTGGTCGGACAGTGAAATCTTCTTCAGGGGCAAGCTCGAGGCGGACAACGGCCTGACCTTCTCGGTCAAGGTCGAGCTGGAAGGCAACACGACCGGCGACACGATCGACGAATCGCAGCTCACGATCGGCGGCTCCTTCGGCCAGATCGTGCTCGGCACCGAGGACCACCCGGCTGCGCTGATGCACTACGGCAACCAGGATGTCGGCGTCGGCTATTGCGGCGACGCGGGCTGGACCGGCGTCACCGGCTGCTCGCGGAACACCGCACTCGGCCTCGGCACGAACGGCTGGATCGTCGGCGGCGACGAGCAGAAGATCGCCTACTACACGCCCCGCATGAACGGCATCCAGGTCGGCGCGGCCTACATTCCGGACCACACCGCCGAGGACAGCAACCGCCTCCCGGGCGGCAACGACAATGACGGCGTTTCGTTCGCCATCAACATGCAGCAGGACGTCGGCGAGGCCAGCGTCGCGCTCTCCGCCGGCCACTACCAGGTGAGCATGGGCGGGGGCGAGGACCAGACCTTCTCGAATTTCGGCCTGCGGGTCGGCTTCGGGGCGTTCGGCTTCAACGTCGCCTATGCCGAGCATGAAGACGGCGACGGCGACGATACGGACAGCGGCGATTACGAGCTGGCGAGCGCCGGCGTGAAATATTCGGACGGCCCGATGGCGGTCAGCCTCACCCACATGATGGGCGATGCCGACAACGGCGAAGAGGCCAGCGCGACCATGCTTTCGCTGGCCTACAAGCTGGCGCCGGGCGTCTCGTCGAAGACCTCGCTCATCGCCGGCGAGCAGGGCACGGCCGAAGGCACCGCCTTCGTGACCGGCGTCACGGTCGGCTTCTGATCGGCGCGGCAGTCCACGAAACGGAGGAACAGTCCAAACGGTTTTCCCGGCCGGCCGAGCCGGACCGGGCTGAAAGGAGAAGGGTTCCATGAGAACCATGAAATATTGGGCACTAGCGGTTATGACCGCTGCGGCCTTGGCGCTTGCGGGCTGCGGAGGCGGCGGAAGCGCAACCGCACCTCAGCCGCCGGCCCCCACAGCGTATGAGACGGCAAAGGCTGCCATCGCGGCGGCAGAGACGCCGGAAGCCGCCCAGGCGGCCTACGATGCGGTGAAGGACGACGTCACAGCCGCGCAGGGCGACATGCTGCAGGACGCGGTCGATGCGCGCCAGGCAGCGCTGGCGATGATGGCCCGGGCCGACATGCAGAGAATGGCGCTGACGACGGCCGCCGGGATGATCGACACGTCCGACCTGTCCACCCAGGACCTGGTTGACGCCGCCCGGACGGCCATCGCAGGGCTTCGCCAGGCGATTGCGGATGCGGTCGATGTCGACGACACGTCGATGTACCAGACGATGCTGGACAACGCCGTGGATGCCGTGGACATGGCGCAGGGCGGGATCGACACCGATACGCGCCGGACGAACCAGATGGCGGCGCTGTCGGGTGCGTCCACGACGCTCCAGGTAGCCCTCACTGCGCTTTCCGGCTCGACGCCCACCCAGGCGCAGCTCGACACCGCCAACAATGCCCTCACCGCTCTGAACGATGCGATTACCGCAGGCGCGGACCTGACCGACACGGAAAAGGCTCCGTATCAGAGAGAGGCGGACAATGCGGCGGCGCCAATCAGCACGGCGCAATCCTCCCTGGACGATGCCGAGGACGAGGCCGCAAAGGCCGCAGCTGCCGCCATGGCGGCAACGGCCGCGAAGCTGTATGCGGGTCTGGAGCATGGCCTTGGCAACAGTACTGAGACCAGGACCGCCGCCTACAACGACGCCGGTGCCCCCACCGCCGGAACCGCCGCCGACACACTCATCATGGTGACCTCCGGCACCGCCGCTGACT
>JAJECZ010000042.1 GCA_022821735.1 Alphaproteobacteria bacterium
TCTTCCGATGGTTTCAGCCGGGCCGGAACATGCCCCGGACGACTCCTTTCGGCAACCGGGCGCGGGCTGTTTTCGCCGCCGGGGCGAGCCGCTAACCTCGGCCGGGCTTCTTTCCCGGAGGCCGCAATCCGATTGGGGGGCCCGATGGCCGGACATATTGCAGTGCTCGGCATCTTCGTCGCCGACGCGACGTTTCGGACTTCCCGTCTGCCGGGCATGGGAGAGACCGTTATCGGCGAGAGCGTCGCGCTCAGCCCGGGCGGCAAGGGGTCGAACCAGGCGGTGGCCGCCGCCCGGCTTGGCGCGGAGGTCCGGTTCATCTCCCGCATCGGCCGCGATTCATTTGCGGACATGGGGCTCGCGGCATGGGCCGATGCCGGCGTGGAGCCCCTGGTCGCGCGGTCCGACAGCGCGGCGACCGGCGCGGCCGCAGTGCTCGTGGATGCGGCAACGGGGGAGAACGCCATCGTCGTCTGTCCGGGAGCGGCCTTGGAAATCTCGGAAGCAGATGTCGATGCAGCGGCCGACGCAATCCGGTCCGCCGCCGTGTTCGTCACCCAGTTCGAGCAACCGCTTCCGGCTGCGGCGCGGGCGCTGGCGATTGCGCGGGAGGCGGGCGTGACGACGGTGTTGAACCCCGCTCCGGCCGCGGACGCGCCGGACGAGATGCTGCGGCTTTCGGACTTTGTCACGCCCAACGAGAGCGAAGCGACGGCGCTGACCGGCATCCCGGTGGACGACGAGGACGGTGCGCGCCGGGCGGCGGCGGCGCTCCGGGATCGGGGCGCCGGCGCGGCGGTCATTACGTTGGGCGCGCGCGGCGCGCTGTTCGACGGTCCGGGAGGTGCAGAGTTCGTGCCCGCTTTCCGGGCAGGGGCCGTGGTGGAGACGACCGGCGCGGGAGACGCCTTCAACGGCGCATTCGCGGTCGCCCTGGCGGAGGGTCTGGACGCCGCTCTTGCGGTGCGCTTCGCCTGCGCGGCCGCGGGCATTTCCGTTACGCGGCCCGGCACCTCGCAATCGATGCCGAACCGTGCGGAGGTAGGGGCGCTGCTGACGGGAGCGTAACGGCCGGCCACTCCGACGACGGCAAGTCGTTTCGCCTCGAACGGTCATGCTAGGGTCCGGCAGGGGGCAGCAGCTGATGAATGACGTAACGGCGCCTTGGCATATCGGCGTGGATGTGGGCGGCACCTTTACCGACGTCGTCCTGGAGAGAGGCGCAGCTCAGGTCTCGACCAAAGTGCTCACCACGCAGGACGCGCCGGAACGCGGCGTGCTGGAAGGCGTCCGTGCGGCGCTGGAGCGCGCCGACGCCGCGCCCGGCGATGTCGGCCTGGTCATTCACGGGACGACGCTTGCGACCAACGCGCTGATCGAGCGCAAGGGCGCGCGCACGGCGCTGGTGGTGACCGAGGGTTTCCGGGACTCGGTCGAAATGGCCCACGAAAACCGTTTCGAGCAGTACGACATCAGCATGGACCGTCCGCCGCCGCTGGTGCCGCGCTGGCTGCGCTGGCCGGTGCGCGAGCGGATGAATGCCCAGGGCGAACCGCTGATTCCGTTGGACGAGGCGTCGGTGCGGGAGGTCGCAGAGCGGGCGCGGAAACACGATGTGGACGCAATCGCCGTCGGCCTGCTGCACAGCTACGCCAACCCGGAACATGAGCAACGCATCGGGGCGTTGCTGGCGAAGGCGTTGCCGGACGTCACGGTCACGCTCTCGTGCGAGGTCTGCCCCGAGATTCGCGAGTATGAGCGCCTCTCGACCGCCTGCGCCAATGCCTATGTGCAGCCTCGCATGGCCCGTTACCTCTCTGCCCTGGACGAGGCGCTGAAAGCGCTCGGGCTTTCCTGCCCGTTCATGCTGATGACCTCGGGCGGTGGGCTGACCGATCTCGAAACAGCCGTGCGCTTCCCGGTACGACTGGTAGAATCCGGCCCTGCCGGCGGGGCTGTGCTGGCGGCGTGGATTGCGCGCCAGCGGGGCCTCGACAGGGTGCTTTCCTTCGATATGGGCGGGACCACGGCCAAGCTCTGCCTGATCGATGATTGCATGCCTCAGACAACCCGCAGTTTCGAGGTGGCGCGCGCCTGGCGAAACCTCAAGGGCAGCGGTCTGCCGCTGCGGATTCCGGCTATCGAAATGGTGGAAATCGGGGCTGGAGGGGGGTCGATCGCGGCGGTGGACGGCCTGGGACGCCTGCGTGTCGGTCCGGAAAGCGCCGGCGCGGACCCTGGCCCGGCCAGCTACGGGCGCGGTGGAGTTGCTGCGACCGTTACCGATGCCGACCTCGTGCTTGGCCGCATCGATGCGACGGCCTTTGCGGGAGGGAGCGGACTGGACGCAAGATCGGGCACGGCGGCCCTGAACGCTCAGGTGGCCGGGCCGCTGGAGATGACGGGGCCGCTGGCAGCCTACGCGGTCTCGGAGGTGGTTGACGAGAATATGGCCAACGCCGCGCGCGTGCATGCGGTCGAGTGGGGCAAGGACATCCGTGCGCGAACCATGATCGCGTTCGGCGGCGCGGCGCCGCTGCATGCGGCGCGGCTTGCGGAGAAGCTGGAACTCGATGCCGTGGTCGTGCCGCCGCAGGCGGGCGTCGGCTCGGCGGTCGGGTTCCTGCGGGCGCCGGTTTCTTATGAACTTGCGCGCTCCCGGCACATGCGCCTTTCGGCCTTCGACACGAATGACGCCGTCGCACTGCTCGAGGAAATGGCGTCGGAGGCCCGCGCCGTCGTGGCGCTTGCGGCCGGCGAGGCGGCAAACGGGCTCGACGAGGTTCGCCACCTCTATATGCGTTATGTCGGACAGGGCCATGAGATTGCCGTCCGGCTGCCCGAGGGCGGGCTTGGCGATACCGACCTTCTCAGGCATGCATTCGAAGCCGCTTACCGGCGCCTCTATGGCCGGGCCATACCCGGCCAGGACCTGGAGGTGCTTTCCTGGACGGTCACCGTGTCGTCCGCTCCGCCGAAGGTGCTGCCGACAGGGGCGCCGGGCGGCGACCGGACGGATGCCGCGGCGAACGCGCCGTTGTTCGACAATGGCAGCTTCGTGAAAGCGGCGATGCATCGCAGGGAGGCGCTGGCTGCGGGCGCGTCTGTTCCCGGTCCGGCGCTGATCGTCGAGGACCAGACCACTACAGTCGTGTCCGCTGCATTCGACGCCCGCGTCGAGGCGGACGGATCCATCCTGCTCACCCGCAAGGACCGGGACATCGGGGGAACGAACCCATGAAGGGCAACCGCAACGCGCTCGACCGCATCGCCCTGCAGATTCAGTGGGACCGGCTGCTCGCCGTCGTGGAGGAGCAGGCGCAGGCGCTGGTGCGCACGGCCTTCTCGCCTGCAGCGCGGGAGTCGGGCGACATTTCCGCCGGCTGCTTCGATCTCAGGGGGCGGATGCTGGCCCAGGCGGTCACCGGCACGCCGGGCCACATAAACACCATGGCGGCCGCCGTCACGCATTTCCTGGACCGGTTTCCGACGCAGACCATGCGGCCCGGCGACGCCTATGTGACCAACGACCCCTGGATGGGCTCCGGGCATCTCAACGACTTCACCATGGTCTCGCCGACCTTCAGGGCCGGGCACCCGGTGGCGCTCTTCGCCTGCACGACCCATGTGGTCGACGTCGGCGGACGCGGCTTCGGGGCGGACGGCCGGCAGGTCTATGAGGAGGGCGTCAACATCCCGCCGACGGCCATCCGCCGCGAGGGCGAACTGAACGAAACCCTCATGTCGATCCTGCGGGCCAATGTCCGCAATCCGGTCGAGGTGGAAGGCGACCTGCATTCGCTGGTGGGCTGCAACGAGGTGGGCTCCGCGCGGCTTAACGCCATGATGGACGAATTCGACCTGCCGGAACTGGACGATCTGGGCCGGCATATCCTCGATGCCTCCCGCGAGGGCATGCTGGCCGAAATCCGGAAGCTGCCCCCCGGCTGCTACCGCAACGAGATGCAGGTGGACGGTTATGACGCGCCAATCCGCCTCTGCGTGTCCGTGACGGTGGGCACTGACGGCCTCGACATCGACTTCGCCGGCACGTCGGGTATGTCGAGTTATGGCATCAATGTACCGTTCACCTATACGCAGGCCTATGCGAGTTTCGGCGCGCGCTGCGCGGTCGGGCCGAACGTGCCGAACAATGCCGGGTCGCTCGGAACCATACGGGTGACCGCCCCCGAGGGCTCGATCCTCAATCCGCCTCCGCCCGCTGCGGTGGCGGCCCGGCATGCCACGGGTCATTTCCTGCCCGATGCGGTGCTGGGCGCGCTGGCGTCCGTGATTCCCGAACGCTGCCCGGCGGAAGGGGCATCGACGCTCTGGAACCCGGTCCTGCTGGGCGGCCACGGGCTGGTGGACGGCGACTATGGCGATGCGGAGCCCTTCGCTATCAACATCTTCCATGCCGGAGGCGGTGGCGCCAGGCCCGGCAAGGACGGGCTGGACGCCACGGCCTTCCCGTCCGGTGTACGGAACACGCCGGTGGAGGTGAATGAGGCCATCGCGCCACTCATCTTCTGGCGCAAGGAATACCGCCCCGACTCGGGCGGCGCCGGGCAGTTCCGGGGCGGGCTGGGCCAGATCATGGAGATCGGCCATGCGACGGGCGCGCCGTTCGCGGTCTCGCCCATGTTCGATCGCATCGACCATCCGGCGCGCGGGCGGGACGGCGGCGGCGACGGAGCGGCCGGCCGCCTCTACCTGCGCTCCGGCGCGACCCTGCGCGGAAAGGGCCGCCAGACCGTGCCTGCCGGCGACCGGCTGGTGATGGAGATGCCGGGCGGTGGCGGCATGGGCGATCCGGCCGCCCGCGACTCCGAGGCTCTTGCCCGCGACCGCCTCAACGACCTGACGACGACGGGGGACGGATGACAGCGTGGGAGGCCGGGCGCTATCCTTTGCGCGCCGACGCAAGGAGCGCCCTCCCGTGAGACCCTATTCCGCTGCCGCCGGATGGCGCGAGGAGCCGCGCTATCCGGACCCGCTGATCGAAATCCTGGACCCGCGCTTCGAGCGCTACCG
>JAJECZ010000159.1 GCA_022821735.1 Alphaproteobacteria bacterium
GCGCTCGCCTCCAGCCGCGCCTGCCACGCCTCGCGCGCCGCCCTGCCCCGCGCGCCCGCTTCGCGCCAGGCGGCGGCGATGTCGTTCGGGATGACGAAGGGGGCGTAGGACCAACCCAGCGCCTCGCGGGCCGCCGCCACCTCCTCCGCGCCGAGCGGCGCGCCGTGCGAGGCGGCCGTCCCCGCCTTGGTCGGTGCGCCGAGCGCAATGGTCGTGCGGCAGGAGATGAGGGACGGGCGCGGGTCGGCCAGCGCGGCGTCGATGGCGCGCGCGATGTCTTGCGTGTCGTGGCCGTCGCAGGCGGTCGTATGCCAGCCGCAGGCCTCGAAGCGCCGCGCCGGGTCGTCGGACATGGCGAGCGCGGTCGGCCCGTCGATGGAGATGCCGTTGTCGTCGTAAAGGACGATCAGCCGCCCGAGCCGCAGGTGGCCCGCCAGCGCGGCCGCTTCGTGCGACACCCCTTCCATCATGTCGCCGTCGCTGGCGATCACCCAGCAGCGATGGTCCACGAGGCCGTCGCCGAAGGCCGCGTTCATCGCGCGCTCGGCGATGCCCATGCCGACCGCCGTGGCGATGCCCTGCCCGAGCGGCCCGGTCGTGGTCTCGACGCCGGGGCTGTGGCCGTACTCCGGATGCCCCGGCGTGGCGCTGCCAAGCTGGCGGAACCGCTCGATCTCGCGCATGTCCATGCCGGGATAGCCCGCCAGGTGCAGCAGGCCGTAAAGCAGCATCGAGCCGTGGCCGGCGGAGAGCACGAACCGGTCCCGGTCGGGCCAGTCGGGGGCGCCGGCATCGTAGCGCAGATAGCGCGTGAACAGCACCGTCGCCACGTCCGCCATGCCCATCGGCATACCCGGATGGCCGGAATTCGCTTGCTCGACAGCGTCCATCGCAAGCGCGCGCAAGGCGTTCGCCATCGGGGCGAGGTCGGGTCTGGCGGACATGGGGATCGAAAGGTCCAGGAACGGAGGCGTCGGGACGGGGAAAATGCCCGCCCCGGACAGCCGCCGTCAACACGGCCGGACAGCGGTTTGTTGACGCTGGCGCGCGCTGCCTGTCAAATGAAGCCGGATCGGGGGTCGGGAACCGCATGACCGGAAGCGAAGCCGCCATCTCGCGCATCGAAGCCGCGCTTACGCGCATCGACACCGCGCTGGACCGTCTCGACGCGGCCCCGGCCGGCAGCGCCGAAGCGGAGGCCGAGCTCGCCGCGCTGCGGGCCCTGCACGGCCGGGTCGCAACCCGTCTGGACGCCGCCATCGCCCGCCTCGATGCGGCCGTCGAGAGCGGGGAGTAACGGCCTTGGCCCAGGTCGCCATCACCATCAACGGCAAGGAATACAGCCTCGCCTGCGATGACGGCCAGGAGGAACGGATCCGCGCCGCCGGCGCGCTGCTGAGCGCCGGAGTCGACGAGCTTTCGACCCAGATGGGCCGGATCAACGACCTCAATCTCGTCATCATGGCGAGCGTGATGCTGGCCGACGACCTGATCCAGGAGCAATCGGCCCGCGAGGCGGCAGCCGCGCCCGACCTGGAAGAGCTGGCCGTGGCGCTGGAATATCTCGCCGACAAGCTCGAAGCGGTTGCGTCCAGGCTGGCGCCCGCCTAAATTCCGCGATGAAGCTGCCCGGTGCGTCAGGCTAACGATATCCCGGGGCCGTTACTGAAACTCCAGGGAGTTGTCCCTGCCGGAGCCCTGGCTTCGGCACACGGCGCCCACCTCGTTAGCGAGGGTCCCGGAGGATTGGTTTGAGACCGACGGCCAGGGCGGCTTCGCTTGCATCCGCCAAGGCGGCCATGCGCCGGGAGATGCTCCGCCGCCGCGCCGGCTTCCCGCCGGCCGCGCTTTGCACGGAGGCGGCGCTCGAAGGCCGGTGCATCGCCGGCTACTGGCCGATCCGGGGGGAAATCGATCCCCGCCCGCTGCTGCTGGCGCTGGGCCGGCCGATTGCGCTGCCGGTGACCGGCCCCCGCGGCACGGCGCTCACCTTCCGCCTCTGGCGGCCGGGCGATGCGCTGGCGCCGGGGCCTTTCGGGCTGTCGGAGCCGACGGGCCCGCCGGCGGCCCCGGACGTGCTGCTCGTGCCGCTGCTGGCCTATGACGGCGCAGGCAACCGCCTCGGCTACGGCGGCGGCTACTACGATCGGACCATCGCGGCGACCGGTGCGCTCGCCATCGGCGCGGCCTATGCTGGCCAGGAAGTGGCGGCCGTGCCGGTCGGGCCGGACGACCGGCCGCTTGCCGGCGTCGTGACGGAAACCGGACTCAGATATTTCGAACGGAGACCGTAAGGTGCGAATCCTCTTTCTGGGCGATGTGGTGGGCCGGTCCGGCCGCGATGCGGTGGCGGCGCAGCTGCCCGAACTGCGTCGGCGGCTCGCCGTGGACCTGGCCGTGGTCAACGGCGAGAACATGGCCCACGGCGTCGGCATGATGCCGGACATGGTGGACGGGCTGTACAAGGCCGGGGCCGATGTCGTGACCTCCGGCAACCATGTCTGGGACCGCAAGGAGGTCATCCCCTACATGGAGGGCGAGCCGAGGCTGCTGCGCCCGATCAATTACCCGCCCGGCACGCCGGGGCGGGGGCTGGCCGAGGTCGTGCTGGACGACGGGCGCAGGGCAGTCGTCGTCAACGCGATGGCGCGGCTCTTCATGGACCCGCTGGACGACCCCTTCGCCACGGTGCGGCGCGCGCTCAAGCGCTATCCGCTCGGGGGAGCGGCCGACGCAGTCCTGATCGACTTCCACGGGGAGGCGAGCGCGGAGAAGATGGCCTTCGGGCATTTCTTCGACGGCGAGGTGTCGGTCGTGGTCGGCACCCACACCCACGTCCCGACCGCCGACGTCACGGTGTTGCCGAAGGGCACCGCCTACCAGACCGATTCCGGCATGTGCGGCGACTACGATTCCATCATCGGCATGGCCAAGGACGAGCCGATGCACCGCTTCGTGCGCAAGATGTCTGGAGGACGCCTGGAGCCGGCTGCCGGCCCGGCAACCGTTTGCGGCCTGTTCGTCGAAACCGACGACCGGACCGGGCTTGCGCTCCGCGCCGAGCCGGTGCGGGTCGGAGGCCGGCTCTCGCAGACCCTGCCCGCCTGCGTTATATAGCCACGGTTCCCTGAATCCCGGCGGCAAGGGGGCGGCAGGCCGATGGCCGGACATTCGCAATTCAAGAACATCATGTACCGCAAGGGCGCGCAGGACGCGAAGCGCGCGCGCCTGTTCACGAAGATCGGGCGCGAGATCGAGGTGGCGGCGAAGCTCGGCTCCCCCGACCCCGACTCGAACCCCCGGCTGCGCTCCGCCATCCAGGCCGCCCGCGCCGCCAACATGCCGCGCGATCGCATCGACCGGGCGATGAAGCGCGCCGCCGGCGACGGCGACGGAGCCGTCTACGAGGAGGTGCGCTACGAGGGATACGGGCCTGCCGGCGTCGCGGTGATCGTCGAGGCGCTGACCGACAACCGCAACCGCACGGCGGCGGATGTCCGCGCCGCCTTCTCCAAGAACGGCGGCTCGCTCGGCGAAACCGGCTCCGTGAGCTTTCTGTTCGACCGTGCGGGACTGATCCGCTTCGCCGAGGATGCGGCCAGCAGCGACGAGATTTTCGAGGCCGCCCTCGAAGCCGGGGCGGACGACATGGTCTCCGACGAAGAAGGCCACGATGTGCTGACCGCGCCGGGAGACCTGCACGCCGTGCGCGAGGCCCTGGAGGCGTCCGTCGGCGAACCGCAGGCGGCGCGGCTGGTCTGGAAGCCGCAAACCCTGGTTCCTGTCGGGGACGAGCCTGCCGCCGTGCTGTTCAGGCTCCTCGAGGCGCTCGACGACCATGACGACGTGCAGAACGTCTCGGCGAACTACGACGTGTCGGACGAGGTGCTCGCCAGGCTCGCCGAATGACCGGCGGCGGGCGGGTCATCGGGTTCGACCCCGGCTTGAGGGTCACGGGCTGGGGAATCGTCGATGCGCACAGCGGGCGCCTCTCGCATGTCGCGAACGGCGAACTGAAGCCCGACCCGGCGGGTGAAATCGCCGACCGCCTGGCCGAACTGTTCGTCGGCCTGACCGGAATCGTCGAGGAATTCGCGCCGGACGCGGCAGCGGTGGAGGAGGTTTTCGTCCATCGCAGCGCGAGCGCCGCGCTGAAGCTCGGCATGGCGCGTGGAACCGCGCTCGTGGTGTCGGCCAATGCCGGGTTGCCTGTGGCGGAATATACGCCGCGCAGCGTCAAGAAGGCGCTGGTCGGCGGCGGCGGGGCGGACAAGGCGCAGGTGCAATACATGGTCCGCCTGCTCCTGCCCGGCTGCAATCCGGCGGGCGCGGACGCCGCCGATGCGCTGGCGGTGGCGATCGCCCATGCGCACCGTCTGCCGTTCACGGCCGCGGCCGGATGATCGGGCGCCTGACCGGAACCGTCGATCTCGGCGACGGCGAAGCGCTGGTGGTCGATGTCGCGGGTGTCGGTTATGTGGTCCATGCCTCCGGCCGCACGGCCGGACGCCTGGAGAACGGTAGGGACGCCACCCTGCTGGTCGAGACAAGGGTCCGCGAGGATTCGATCACGCTTTACGGCTTTGCCGACGCCGCCGAGCGGGACTGGTTCCGCCATCTGACCGGCGTCCAGGGGGTGGGCGGGCGCGTGGCGCTGGCCCTGCTTTCAGCGCTTGCGCCGGACGAGCTGCTGACCGCCGTGCTCGCCGAAGACCGCAAGGCGCTGACCCGCGCCGAGGGCGTCGGGCCAAGGCTGGCCGCGCGTATCGTCAGCGAACTCAAGGGCAAGGCCGAAATGCCTGCCGCGGCGCTCGCCGCGCCCGGTGCCGCCGTTGCGGGCGGAGGGGATGAGCTGCTCTCGGCGCTGGTCAATCTCGGCTACGGGCGGTCCGAGGCCCACGCTGCAGCGGCGGCGGCCAGGCGCAACCTCGGCGAGACGGCCGCCTTCGACGACTTGGTCCGGGCGAGCCTCAGGGAGCTTGTGCGGTGATAG
>JAJECZ010000179.1 GCA_022821735.1 Alphaproteobacteria bacterium
CGGGAGGGAGTCCTGGCGCGCGGGTTTCTTCACCCCCGTACGGAGAACTCGAATGCATCACTTCACACGCACCGTCGCGGACCCCGTGCCGCTCGACTTCAACCTGCCCCGCCGCACCGATTCGGTGGCCGACGCCCTCGGCCCCGACCTCCGGCCCAACGACCGATCCCTGCCGGCACCACCCGATGCCGCGGCGCTGCTCGACCGGATCGGCCTGCCGGCCCATACGGTGAGGGACATCGTGTCGGAGCGGTCGACGCAGCCGGTCTGAAAGGCAGGGCGAAGCCCTGAGAGAAGTGAATCGGGAGGGCTCGGGAGAGACCGTCCCCGGTTCGTTCAACCGTTGTCATAAACCAAGACCCAAGGAGATCGAATCATGTTTGGTTTGAACAGAGCAGAAGTCATCGGCCGTCTCGGCGCCGATGTCACCATCAACCACCTCGTGAGCGGCGGCCGCGTGGCCAATATGAGCATCGCGACAGACGAATCGTACCTGGATCAGGATGGCCAAAAGGTCGACAAGACCGAATGGCACCGCGTCGTCACGTTCCAGCCCGGACTCGTGAACATGCTGGAAAAGCACGCCAGGAAGGGCCGGCTGGTCTACGTCTCCGGCGTGCTGCAGACGCGGCGCTGGCGCAAGGACGGGGAGGAGTCCGACCGCTTCTCCACCGAGATCCGGCTCGCCCCGGGCGGCCGTGTTCAGTTCCTGGATCGGCCGAACGGTGCCAACGGGTCCAGCGGCTCCGCCGAGCCCGAGGCCCCGGCCGCGACCGGGACCGCCCAGGCGCAGGGCACCACGGACGAGGACCCCGGGATGGAAATACCCTTCTGACCCGATCGTCCGCGCCCCGCAGGCCGGCTTCCGCCCGATTCCGGGCGGGGGTCGGCCTGTTGTCATGCACCGGCCCGGCGCCGCATCGGGTGACGGCATCCTGCCGTCACCCGGCGGCTTCCTCTCCGGGCCGTCCATCTCTGCCTCACGCCTGCCGGCGTTCGAGCCCGACCGGGACCGGGGCGATTTCCCATCGCGGAGAGCCAGACCGTGTTCCGTTCCCCATCCAGTTCCCCATGCGCCGCCTCGGCCCCAATCCTTGCCGCAGCACTTCGATGAACGCCGCCGACACCGCCGCCGCGCTGGCCGCGCGGGCGGAAGAAGCCTGCCGGCGGTTCCTGCCCAACGGTCGGAAGCAAGGCAGATACTGGTGCGTCGGCGACGTGCACGGCGCCGCCGGGCGCTCTCTCTTCGTGCGCCTGGCCCCTCCCGGGGCGGTCGGCAAGTTCACCGACAGCGCCACGGGGCAGCACGGGGATCTGCTGGACCTCGTCCGGTTCGCCACCGGCGCGCGCTCGCTGCGCGAGGCGCTGGCCGAGGCGCACCGGTTCCTGGGTCAGGCCCCGTCGCCGGCGGCTGAGCGCCCCGAGACCTACGACCGCACCGCCGCCGCCCGCAATCTCTGGAACCGCTGCGGACCCATCGAGGGGACGCCCGCGCACGCCTACCTGAACGCCCGGGGCATCGGCCGCTGCGGTTTCCCGGCATTGAGGTTTCACCCCGCGCTCCCCCACCGCTCCGGGTCCGGACAGTGGCGCCGGTTCCCCGCGCTGGTCGCCGCCGTCTCCTGCGACGACGGCGAACTGCACGGAATCCAGCGCACCTGGCTCGATCCCCACCGTCCCGCGAAGGCCGCCGTGTCGCGGCCCAGAAAGGCCCTCGGCCGAATCCACGGCCTGGCCGTGCGATTCGGCGAACCCGCCAGGGCCTCCACCCTGCTGGTGGGAGAGGGCATCGAGACGGTGCTCTCGCTCGTCACCGTCCTGCCGGACGGCGCCTTGCGGAGAACCGTCCCGTCCGGCACGTTCGCGGCGGCGGCGCTGTCGGCGGGCAGCCTCGGCGCGTTCGTGCCGCCCAGCCATATTGCCCGCCTGATCGTCGCGCAGGACCGGGACGAGGCGGGCGAGCGCGCCTGCCGACGCCTGCAACTGCGTTGCACGCGCCTCGGCATCGCCTCGTCCGTTCTGCTTCCCGCAGGGAATGATTTCAACGATGACCTGAGAGCGCTCGGTCCCCAGCCCCTGGCCCATCGACTGGCCCCGTTGGTGCCGGGGTGAGCATCACGGAACCGGTGTTCACTGGCTGCACGCGCGTGAACGTGCGAAAGATGCAGGGGAGGGCCCCTGCAACCCCCACGAATAAGGTGTTGGCCTGATTCGCCGTCCGGCCCCTTCCGGGCACGCGAGCAGGCCGCGACGCCCGATGGAACCTGCGCAAGCGCAGAACCCATCCGGCACGCGCCCTGCAGTTTCGCGCGCCCTACAGGCGCCTCCCGGCGCGGCCAACGGATCTCTCTCCGTTCGGATGTTCATGCTACCAGACGGTCAACCCGTCGAAGACGACGGGTCCTGCGCTTCGCTACGGCCCTGCGGGTGACTGCGCCTGATCACATGAACATACCGATCTGCGAGAGATCGGCATCTTCATCCACAGGAGTTCATTACCATGAATGCTCAACTGCATACACTCTCTCACTCTGCCTCTCCCACCGCGGTCATCTGCGAGAACCTGGAACGCTTCGGCGGCGGGCCCGCCAAGGGCGACCCGGATCCCAGGGCCGTCTGGGATGAGACCGAAGCCCTCGCGGGACTCGACACCATCCTGGACGCGTTCGTGGACGAGGTCGCCCCGGACGGCACCCAGCTCGCCGACGAACGGGAATCGCTGCTGTGGGGCTTCGTCAACACGCTGCACATGCAGACCGTGAGACTCGACCGGGCCGTCGACAAGCTCTCCCCGAAGCTGAAGGACCTTCAACATTCCCAGGACGGCTCCGAAGTCCAGGCGTGGGAACTGGAACGCATCATCGAGCGCGCGCAGCACCTCGGCGACCGGCGAGACGCCTTCGAGCAACTTCGGGATGCGGCCGCCGAACGCTACCGCGCCGACACGGGCAACACCTGGCGTCCCAGGTACGGGTCGCACACCAGCCGGACGGCGCAATTGACTTCCGCAGCGATCGACGCCCGGGACTTCCTCCGGGCGCGGGAGTCCGAAAAGACAAAGGCGCACCTGCCGGACGGCACGCTGGTCGCCGTGGCCGGTTCCGGCCCGGTCGCCGACGCGGGTCCGGTGCACTTCGCGCTCGACCGGGTGCGGGCCAAGTACCCGGACATGGTGCTCGTGCACGGCGGCGGTCCGGGTGCCGAGAAGATCGCGGCGCGCTGGGCCGAGTCCAAGGGCGTGCACCAGGTGGTGTGCAAGCCGGACTGGAACGCCCACGGGCGCGCCGCGCCGTTCCGCCGCAACGACGAACTGCTGAGGCTGCTGCCCAAGGGCGTCATCGCCTTCCCCGGCTCGGGCATCACCGACAACCTC
>JAJECZ010000356.1 GCA_022821735.1 Alphaproteobacteria bacterium
GGAACCAGTCCGGCGAACGCGATATCGTCGGCGCGATCACCAAGGCCGGCGACGCCGGCCTGCGTCCGACGCTCTACAAGGCCGCCACGGTGATGCTGAACCGCGGGGCTCCGAACTGGCTGAAGGCCTGGGCGCTGCGCCTGACGGTGCAGCGCGGCAGGAAGCGCGCGACCGTCGCCCTGGCCCGGCGTATCAGCGTGGTGTTTCACCACATCTGGCGGGACGGCACCGAGTTCCGCTTCACGCGCGAAGAGGCGATGGCGCTCCGGATGGCGCAGGCGTCACCGCATCCCACCGGCCGTTAACGGGAAGAGGAGGAAAGGGCGTAAGCCTTCGGCGTAGACCGCCTGTCGCATTTCTCCGGGATCGTGGAGGGTGCGCGCTCGGATGTGGGCGCGCGTCGTAAGTGTCCACTAAGGATAAGTGGACACTATGCGGATGTCGGACGCAGCGGAGCAGTCGGGTTCCGGGGTCGACGGTCGGGGGCGCCGCCGTCGCCGTCGCCGTCGGTGGAGCGAGGCGCGCAAGCGCCTGATCGTTGCGGACAGCTACCAGCCCGGGGTTTCGGTTTCGGTGGTGGCGCGCCGTCATGACGTGAACGCGAACCTGGTCTTCAGCTGGCGGCGCCAGTATCGGGAGCTGGCGCGCGTGGTGGGCGGCTTCGTCCCGGTGGTTGTCTCTTCGACGGAAGGGGCGGAGCCTGCGAAGCTGCTGCCGGCGCCGCCGGAGGCCGAACCGCCTGCCTCCGGTCGGATCGAGATTGCGCTGGCGGACGGCTCGCGGGTGACGGTCGACCGGGATGTGGACGCGGCGGCGCTGTCGCGTGTTCTCGGAGTCCTGGAGCGGCGATGATCCCGGTTCCGAGCGGGGCGCGGGTCTGGCTTGCGACCGGCGTGACGGACATGCGTCGCGGGATGAACACGCTGGCGCTGCAGGTCCAGCAAGGTCTCGGGCGCGATCCGCATGCGGGCGATCTCTTCATATTCCGCGGACGCAAAGGCGATCTCGTGAAGATCCTCTGGACTGACGGGATCGGGACCTCGCTCTACGCCAAGCGTCTGGAGCGGGGCCGGTTCCCCTGGCCGGCTGCTTCGGGCGGTGCGGTGTCGATCAGCGCGGCGCAGCTCGGCTACCTGTTGGAGGGGATCGATTGGAGGAACCCGGTCCGGACCTGGCGCCCGTCGCGGGCCGGCTGACAGGCGGCAAATGGACTCATCCGACAGGATTGTCATGGCGGCGGAGCGGTTGTTGTGATTCGCTTCCGGGCATGCCGGACGGATCGGACATCGATGCTCTGAAGGCGGCGCTGGCTGCGGCGGAAGCCGAGGCGATCGATGCCAGGGCGAAGGCGACCGAGGCCGAGGCGCGGGCCGCAGTTGCAGAGGCCGAGGCTTCCAACGCCGTGGCGAAGGTGTCGGACGCCGAGGCGCAGATCGCCTCCCTGAAGCTGATGATCGAGAAGCTCCGTCACGCGCTCTTCGGCCAGCGATCGGAGCGCAAGCAGCGGCTTCTGGACCAGATGGAGCTCCAGCTCGACGAGCTTGAGGCAAGCGCCACCGAGGACGAGTTGGCGGCCGAACAGGCGGCGGCCGGGACGACGCAGGTGAAGGGCTTCACCCGCCGGCGCCGGTCCGGGCGCAAGCCATTCCCCGAACATCTGCCGCGCGAACGGATGGTTGTGCCCGCGCCGCCCGCCTGCGAGTGCTGCGGCTCGCAGAAGCTCTCGAAGATCGGCGAGGACGTCACCGAGACGCTGGAGGTCATTCCGCGCCAGTGGAAGGTCATCCAGACGGTCCGGGAGAAGTTCACCTGCCGGGACTGCGAGAAGATCAGCCAGCCGCCGGCGCCGTTCCACCCGACACCGCGCGGCTGGGCGGGCCCCAACCTCCTGGCCATGATCCTGTTCGAGAAGTATGGGCAACACCAGCCGCTGAACCGCCAGCGCGACCGCTATGCGCGCGAGGGCGTCGATCTCAGCCTGTCGACCCTGGCCGACCAGGTCGGCGCCTGCACGGTTGCGTTGAAGCCCTTGCACGACCTGATCGCAGCCCATGTGCTGGCGGCCGAGCGTCTGCATGGCGACGACACGCCTGTGCCGGTTCTGGCCGGGGGCAAGACCGACAAGGGCCGGGCCTGGGTCTATGTGCGTGACGACAGGCCGTTCGGCGGTCCGGACCCGCCGGCGGCCCTGTTCCGCTACTCTCGGAACCGCTCGGGCGATCATCCGGTCGAGCATCTGCGGAGCTACGCCGGCATCCTGCAGGCCGACGCCTTTGCCGGATACAACCGGCTCTACGAGCCCGGCCGATCGCCGGGGCCCGTGACCGAAGCTGCCTGCTTCGCCCATGCGAGGCGCAAGTTCTACGAGCTCGCCGACATCGCGGCCGGCAAGAGGCGCGGCAGGCATGCGCCGCCGATCTCGCCGCTGGCGATGGAGGCCGTGAAGCGGATCGATGCGCTGTTCGACATCGAGCGCGGGATCAACGGCGAGACCGCCGAGCGCCGCCTCGCGGTGCGCCGCGAGCAGAGCGCCCCGCTCCTCGCCGACCTCGAGGACTGGATGCGCACCGAGCGTGCCGGGCTGTCGCGCCATTCCCCCGTGGCCAGGGCCATGGACTATATGCTGAAGCGCTGGGACGGCTTCGCCCGCTTCCTCGACGACGGACGTATCTGCCTGTCAAACAATGCTGCTGAGCGCGCAATCAGGCCTCTGGCCCTGGGCAGACGCTCCTGGCTGTTCGCCGGCTCCGACCGCGGCGGCAGGCGCGCGGCCGCCATGTACACCCTGATCGGCACCGCCAAGCTCAACGATGTCGATCCCCAGGCTTGGCTCGCCGACGTGCTCGCCCGCGTCGCCGGTACGCCGCAGAGCCGGCTCGCCCGACACCTGCCGTCGAACTGGCGGGACGACCGGCGACACGATCAGGTGGCATAACCCGATACCTCCGACCCAAGCGTCATCGCCGGCATGGCCGGCCCCCGTTCACCGCGACGCGTCACCCGCGGTCCACGCTTCACGACGCGGGTTGCCGTGCGCCATGCAAGACTCGTTGCCGGCCCATGCCTTCCGGGCATGGATTTCGCGGCGATCGGCATTTTCATGTTCTGCGCAGGCCCGCCAAC
This sequence comes from Alphaproteobacteria bacterium, assembly GCA_022821735.1. GTDB lineage: Bacteria > Pseudomonadota > Alphaproteobacteria > Bin95 > Bin95 > Bin95. Next base: position 3,124 of record JAJECZ010000356.1, read on the forward strand.
TAAGAGAAGCGGCAATGGGAGAACGCGGTCCCGGCGGGCCGGCGCCCCGGCGGTGTTAGGCAAGGGTTTCCAATGGCCCCCAATTGCCGGGAAACGGAGTCGGAGCAGAGGAATGAGGTGCATTTTCAGTTCGCCGGGGCCGGTTTTCCGAACGGCCGTGACCATGGCGGCACTCGCCCTGGAGCTGGCGACCACATCCGTCCCGGGCGCGCGCGCGGCGGAGCCCAAATGGGGCGACGGCGGGTGGTATGTCGGGCTCGCCGTGCCGGTGATGTTCATCGACGAGTCGGCGTCAACGACGACGGGGGCCCAGGCCGTGAATCCGCAAGCGCTCGCCGAACGTCAACCCTACACGGCGAAACCCATGTCCGAATACGAGACCGGGTTCAAGGTGGCCGGCACGGTGGGCTACGAGCTCGCCGAAGGCTTCCGCGTCGAGGGCGAACTGTTCTTCGCCAGGGCGGACGTCGCCAAGGTGTCGTATAAGGGCGTTCCCGCGGCCGGCGTGATAGACGTCCCGATCTCCGGCACCGCCGACCACCTCGGCGCCTTCGCGAACGTCTGGTACGACTTCGACACGGGGTCCGACTGGATCCCCTATATCGGCGGCGGATTAGGCTTCACCCGGGTAGATCAGAGCAAGCTGAAATACGATTCCCAGAAACTGTTCCGCGACTCTTACTCGGCAGGGCTCAGGGCGAACGGCCAGTCGGATCAGCAGATCCAGCAGGCTCTGGCGGCACTACCCGGTGTGCCGGAGATTTCGAACACCGACACCGTGTTCGCCTACCATGTCGGGCTCGGGATAGGCTACCGGCTCACCGACAACACGGTCCTCCAGGCGGGCTATCGGCTGCAGGCGGCGAGCGACCTGGAGTTCGAAGGCAGCAACGCCGCAGGTACCGCGAAGGTGACGTCCGGGCTCCGGATCCACCTGCTCGAGATCGGCTTCCGGTACCGGTTCTAGGACTTATCCCGGCTGGTCGGGCTCGCCCTCGCCGTGGGGGACCCGCTTCGATGAGGAACTTCGCAACCCTTCTCGCCTCCCGCTCTTCTCGCCGCGTCCGCGATCGCGCTGACGGCCTTCGCCGCGGGGCCGGCTGTGGTTCAGCGCTCAATTTTGGCCCCACACGATCAAGACAGAGCAGGGAGTTGCTGTGCGGATCGGCGGCCTGCAAATTCCTGGCGGATTTGACCGCGATTCCTATGGGACTTGACCGCGATTCCTACGGGATTTTACCGCGATTCCTGAGCATTTGACCGCCTGGGGCCTGGCCCTGAGCCTGGCCTGACGGGCTATCTGTATCTGACG
>JAJECZ010000032.1 GCA_022821735.1 Alphaproteobacteria bacterium
CTGAGCGCCGCGATATGGCGGTGGCCGGTCTGGAAATAGGCGTCCTCGCGCAGGCCGGTGAACAGGCGGAGCGGCATGTCGTCCGGCCCCGCCGGCTCCTCGCGCCAGTAGGGCAGGGGGTCGAAGCCGAGTTCGGCCAGCACGGAGGACGAAAGCTCGACCTTGCCCGACGGCGTGGCGAAGCCGGTCGTCTCGTATTTGCGGAATTCGAGGCCGTCCGTGTGCAGGGCGTGGCCCGCCGCGAAGCTGTCGAAATCCATGCCCAGCGCCGCCACCCGGTGGTCGAGCAGGGCGTCCGCCGTTTCCCACGGGAAACGGTTGCCGAGGCCGAACCGGACCGCCAGGCCGCGCCAGAAATCGTAAACGCTGCGCGCCTCTCCGGGAGGCTCCACGGCCTGCTGCGAGGTGCGGCAGAGCGCGGTCCAGCCGAACCCGTCCGCCATTGCCTTGCGCTCCGTCCAGGCGTCGCCCGGCAGGATGTAATCGCAGAGCGCGGCCGTCGGCGTCTTCATGTGCTCGAACGCGACGAGGAGGTCCTGGTTCAGGAGCGCCCTGTGGATGAGCTGCATGTTGGCGAAGCTGAGCAGGGTGTTGTTGCCGAGCGCGAAGAACGCCTTGACCGGATAGGGCTCGCCGTCCGCCATCGCCCGGAACACGGCCGAGGGCGTCGCCATGTAGCAGCCGGAGACGATGTTGGCGTAGCGCCGGCCCCAGACGCGGAGCGTCGGCTCTTCCAGGGGTGCTGCGCCGCGATAGGTGAACACCGGATGGGTGTCGGCCCCCAGCTGCTTGGCCTTCTGCGCCTCCGGCAGCGCGTCGTGCAGCTCCAGGTCCGTCTCCGGCACGATGCGCGGGTGGAAGCCGTGCAGCACCTCGCCGCCCGGAACGTCGAGATTGCCGCAGATCGCCCGCAGGATCGCCTGCAGGCGGATGGCGGAGGTGGAGTTGCGCTGCTGGTCGGTGATCGGCGACCACGGGATGACCGCCGGGCCGGACCGCGCATAGAGGCGCGCCGCCTCCGCGATCCGGTCGGCCGGAACGCCGGTGATCTCGGCGACCCGGTCCAGCGGGAACTCGTCCACGCGCCTGCGAAGCTCGTCGAAGCCCGCCGTCCAGCGCTTGACGAAATCCTTGTCCCAGAGGCCCTCGTCCATGATGACCTTGAGCCAGCCGAGACACATGGCGGCGTCGGTGCCGACCTTGAGCGGCAGCCAGATGTCGGCGAACTCGGCGTTCTCCGACCGGCGCGGGTCGAGCACGATCAGCTTCGCGCCGCGTTCCTGCGCGCGACGGATGGCGTTGTATTCCGGCGTCCAGGAATGCGGCTTCGGATTGTGCCCGAACAGCACGATGCACTGCGTCTTGGTGAAGTCGGGATAGGGGAACCAGCCATAGACCAGGCGGTTGACGGCGGCCGTGTTGCCGGCGCAGAGCGCCACCCCGGAAATCCAGTTGGGCGAGCCGACGAGATTCATGAAGCGCCGGCACATGCCGTTGTCGGTCTGCGTGTTCCAGGAGCTCGTCGAGACCGCGAACCCCTCCGGCCCGTAGCGGTCGATGACCCGCCGGAGGCGTTCCGCGATGTCGTCGAGCGCCTCGTCCCAGCCGACCCGTTCCCATTCCCCGGAGCCGCGCGGCCCCTTGCGGCGCAGCGGATGCAGCACACGGTCGGGATGGACGAAGCCGGCGGGCGCATGCACGCCCTTCATGCAGATATTGGCCCGGCCCGGCCTCGGGTCCATCGCCTTGACCCGGGTGACCCGTCCGCCTTCGGTCTCGACCAGGACCTGGCAGTAGATGTCGCAGGATGAGCAGAGTGCGCGCGCTTCGGGCATCGGGCATGGCCTCCGGGCCGTCCGGGAAACGGCCTAATCTTGACCCCGGAGGCGGAAAGCGGTCAATAACGCGGGCACAACCGTCGCCGGAGGGGCGGCGGAGAGAGGAGAACGCCCATGTCCAGGGTCCACGTCATCGCCGTCATCCAGGCCAAGCCCGGCCGCCGCGCCGAGGTCCTCGAAGCCTTCAACGCCAATGTGCCGGCGGTGCACGCGGAGGACGGGTGCATCGAATACGGCGCGGCCGTGGACGCCGAGGCGGGCGCGATCCAGACCAAATACGGCGAGGACAGCTTCGTCGTGATCGAGAAATGGGCGAGCCTCGACGCGCTGCGCGCGCATGGCGCGTCTGCCCACATGGCCGCCTATGCGGCGAAGGTGAAGGACCTGCTCGCCAGCCGGACGATCCACGTGCTGACCGACGCCTGACCCGTTACCGGTCGAAGCAGAAGGTCTCGATCTCCTTTCCGTCGATGCGCGCGACGGTCAGGCGGCCGTAGCCGGGCCGGTCGATATGGACGCCGGTGTCGATCCCGAGAATGTTCTCGTTCCAGGTCGGCCGGCGGCACGAGGTGTGGCCGGTGAGCACCGCGCGCACGCCTTCGACCGGGCCCCGATATTCGCCGCCCGTCTCCCCGATCTCGCGCTGCAGCCAGCCGTGATACACGCGGCTCCAGATGGCGCGCGTGCGGGCGAGATGGCTGGCGGGCGCGTCCCCCTCGAGCGCGGTCTCGAGCTCCTGCCAGGACCGGTGCACGGGGCAGGCATGCACGAGCCCGACCGGTCCGTGCGGGGTCTCGACGCGCGCCGCGAAGGGAAGCGTCCGGAGGGCGGCCATCCAGGCCCCGGCGCTTTCGTCCATGCTTCGGAAATGCCACCAGTTCCCGCCGTTCATCTGCCACAGGGCCCACGCGTCCCCGTGCGGGCGGAGAGGCCGACCGCCGGTCTCGTGCAGCGCCTCCAGCATCAGCTGTTCGTGGTTGCCGCGCAGCACCAGGTGGAAGCGCGCGCCCTCGATCCAGGCTTTCGCCTCGAAGGAACGCGGACCGCGGTCGATCAGGTCCCCGAGCGAGAACAGGCGGTCGTCCCCGCCGACCTCCAGTTCGTCCAGCGCGCGGCGCAAGGTGGCGAAATGGCCGTGCAGATCGCCCACCACAAGGTCGCGGCCCCCGGGGTTGGGGCCCAGACGGACGCTGAGCGGCGCGCCCGGCGGGGCGAAGCTGTCGGTTCTCACGGTGTCCGTTTCCCTGACGCGACCGGAGGCTGCGCAGGATAGGCCGGTGGCGGAAAGAGGCCAGTGCGATCGTGGCGGGCCTAAGGGTCCCTACGGCCGAAATCGGGTTCCGCACCCGGCCTCGGGGCGGATCGCATTATCTGCGACCGGGCAGGGAGGAAATGCTATGCTCGAACCTGTCTTGCGAGCCGGCATGCCGACATGAATCTTGAAACCCTTATGGCTCTGCTCATGAGCCGCCGTTGGCTGACCGTATCGCTCTCCGTGCTTGTCATGCTGGTGCTTGGCGCGGGCGCCACGCGGGTGATCGAAGTCGATGTCGATGTGCGAAACCATTTCGGCAGGGACGACCCGCATATCGTCGCGCTCGACCGGCTGGAGGAGACCTACGCCCTTTCCGACGCCGCGCTCGTGGTCGCCGCGCCGAACGAGGGCACCATTTTCACGCGCGAGGCGCTTGCCGCAATCGATGAGCTGACCGACCGGCTCTGG
>JAJECZ010000080.1 GCA_022821735.1 Alphaproteobacteria bacterium
TTTGCCGCGATCGTGACGGCCCTCTACCGCCGCCAGCTCACCGGCAAGGGCGGCAAGGCGCACACCAACCTCATGGCGAACGGCGTGTGGTTCAACGCCTTCTACGCCCAGGCGGCACTCTGCGGCCTCGACATCCCGACCAGGCCGAAGCGGGAGAACTGGGCGACGGGCGTGGCCAACCACTATCGCTGCGCGGACGGGCGCTGGTTCATCCTGAGCCTGGTCAACGAGGACAAGCAGTGGCCGAACCTGCTGCGCGCGCTGGACCGCCCCGACCTCGGCACCGACCCGCGCTTCGCCGAAAAGCCCGCCCGCCACCGCCACGCGCGCGAACTGATCGCCGTCCTGGACGAGGTCTTCATCCGCGAGCCCTGGCCCGTGTGGCGGGAGCGGCTGGAAGCGGAGGGCCTGGCCTTCGGGGTGGTCGGCAAGACGGAGGACATTCCGGACGACCCGCAGATGCGTGCGGCGGAGATCATCGTTCCCCACGAGGACCCGTCCGGCCTTTCGAGCCACACGGTCGCCGCGCCCGTCTGGGTCGAGGGCTCGGAGAAAACAGCGCCCGGCCCCGCCCCGGAAACCGGCCAGCACACGGATGAAATCCTGGCCGAACTCGGCCGGACGCCGGAGGACATCGCGGCGCTTCGGGCCTCCGGCGCCGTCGCCTGAGGCGGGAACGGTTGACCCGCGAGGGGCCCTGCACCAGTTTCCGGGCGGTTCTCCACAGGTCTGCCGATGCTCGATCTTCCGACATCCTCCCGCGTGGTTGTCGCCATGTCCGGCGGCGTGGACAGCTCCGTGACGGCCGCCCTGCTTGCCGAAGCGGGCTACGAGGTCGTGGGCGTCACCCTGCAGCTTTACGACCACGGCGCGGCCGCCGGGCGCAAGGGCGCCTGCTGCGCCGGCCAGGACATCCACGACGCCCGCGCGGTCGCGGACCGGATCGGCATCCCGCACTACGTGCTGGACTATGAGAGCCGTTTCCGGGCCGCCGTCATGGAGGATTTCGCCGACAGTTACCTCGCCGGCGAGACGCCGCTGCCCTGCGTGCAGTGCAACCGGACGGTGAAGTTCCGCGACCTGCTGGCGACGGCCAGGGACCTCGAAGCGGATGCGCTCGCCACCGGCCACTATGTGCAGCGCCTGCCGGGCCCGGAGCTGCACCGGGCCGCCGATCGCGGCAAGGACCAGAGCTACTTCCTGTTCGCGACCACCCGTGAGCAGCTCGGTTTCCTGCGTTTTCCGCTGGGCGGCATGCCCAAGGACCGGGTGCGGCGGAAAGCGGCACGGCTCGCCCTGCCCGTGGCGGAGAAGCCGGACAGCCAGGACATCTGCTTCGTGCCGGACGGCCGCTATGCCGACATCGTCGCGCGGCTGCGCCCCGGCGCGCTGGAGCCGGGCGAGATCGTCGACCGGGCCGGCCACGTGCTCGGCCGCCATGAGGGCATCGTCAATTTCACCGTCGGCCAGCGGCGCGGGCTGGACCTCGGCAACGCCGCCGGCGGCGAGCGGCTCTATGTGCTGGCGCTGGACCCGGAGCGCCATCGGGTCGTCGTCGGGCCCCGCGAAGCGCTCGGACGCCGGCGCTTCCGGGTCCGCGAGGTCAACTGGCTCGGCGACGGCGAGGCGCCTGCCCAGGGGCAGCGGGCGGAGGTCCGCATCCGGTCGGGCGCAGCGCCCCGGCCGGCGGCCCTCCATCCGCGCGCAGACGGCGTCGAAATCCTGCTGGACGAGCCGGAATACGGAATCGCCGCCGGCCAGGCCGCCGTCTTCTACGAGGGCGACCGGGTGCTCGGCGGCGGCTGGATCGTCCGGGAGGCCGCGGCCTAGCCTGCTCCGTGCTTGCGGTTCGCCAGGCGCTCCAGCGTTTCGGCGATCATGCGCTTCGGCTCGTCGGTTTCCATGGCGCGCACGAGGCTGCGGATGCCGGCCTGGATCGCGTCGTTCACCGGCATCGCCTCCCATTCGCGGATCAGCTCCTTCTGGAGGCGGATGGCGCGCGGGCCGCCTTCCAGGATCTGCCCGACCCAGCGCTCCACGGCATCGTCGAGTTCGCCGGCCGGCACCACCTTCTCCACCAGCCCCCAGGAGAGCGCTTCCGCCGCACCGATGTTCTCGCCGGTGTAGCAGAGCAGCTTCGCCCTCCCCCACCCGATCAGCTGCGGGAAGAGCGCCGCCTCCACCACGGACGGCAGGCCGACCTTCACCTCCGGCATCCCCAGCACGGCGTTGTCCGACGCAACCCGCATGTCGCAGGCCGCCGCCACTTCGAGTCCGGCGCCGAGGCAATAGCCGTTGATCCGCCCGATCACCGGCACGGGGCAGTCGCGAAGCGCCTTCGACATGGCGTGGATGCGGGTGATGAAGGCGCGGCCGGACACGGGGTCGAGGCCGCCGAGTTCGCGCAGGTCCGCCCCGCCCATGAAGGCTTTCGGGCCGTTGCCCGTCACCACGACCGCCCGGAGGTCGCTGCGGCCCGAGAACCCGTTCACCGCGTCAGCGAATGCCTGCGCCGTCGCGCCGCTCAGGCAGTTGAGCCGGCGCTCATTGTCGATGGCGACGCGCGCCACCCCGCGCCCGTCGATGTTTGCTTCAACCAATCCTTCAGGCATGTCCCTCAAACCCCTCCAGTGTCTTGGTTTCGAAGTTCGTATGGCTCCGCTCCGGCCCCCGCCGCCGTCCTTCAAATCCCCTCACCCTGAGTAGCCGCGCCAGCGGCGTATCGAAGGGCGGCGGGCGGCGGTTCGGGGCAGTCCTTCGATACGCGCCCGCTGGCGCGGTCGCTACTCAGGATGAGGGGGAAGCGGGCGCCCCGAAGCCATCGCCCCCGACCCCTCCCGCCGAGCGGGAGGGGGGAAACCCGGCCGACCCCCAACCGGCTTCGCCCAACGGCTGAACCGGACAGCAGTGGAACAAGTCCGGCCATGACGGAACAGGAGACGGCACAGAGCACTAGAACAGCGAATAGGCGCCGTCGATCACGAATGTGTCGCCGGAGTGGTAGCGGCTGGCGTCGGAGACGAGATAGACGGCGATGCCGCCGAAATCCTCCTTCTCTCCCCAGCGGCCGACCGGCACGCGCGGCAGCACGGCGTCGCGGAAGCGGTCCCAGTTGAAGGCGGGCTCCGTCATCGGCGTCTCGATCCAGCCGGGCAGCACGCTGTTGGCGCGGATGCCGCCCGGCCCGTATTCGACCGCGAGCGCGCGCATCATGGCGATCAGCGCGCCCTTGCCGGCGCCGTAATGCTCGCCCCGCGCCTGCCCCATGATGGCGGCGAGACTCGATGTCGCGGCAAGCGAGCCGGCGATGCCCTGCTCGACCATGTGGCCGGCGGCCGCTCGCAGGGTAAAGAACACGCCGTCCAGATTGACATCGAGGACGCGCCGCCATTCCGCCGTCGTCATGGTCGAGAAGCCGCCCTTGAGCGCCCGGCGGTCCGACGACACGCCGGCGTTCGCAAAGCAGGCCGTGACCTTGCCGAGTTCGGCCACGGTCTCCGCGAAGCGTTCGGCGACCTCCTCCTCGTCGGATACGTCGCAGCGCATGGCGACCGACTTCACGTCGTATTGCCGCAGCATCTCGAGCGCGGCGGCGTTCTTCTCCTCGTTCGTGCCCCAGATGCAGACATCGCCGCCCGCCTGGGCGATGGCTTCCGCGAAGCCGAGGCCGATACCGCTGTTGCCGCCGGTAATCAGCGCCGCCTTGCCGGCGAGGTTGAAGGGCTCATAGGCCATGGATTGCGCTTCCTTTCACGGGCGCCGGGTTCACAAGCCCGGAGGGGTCCCCAGGCGGCGGGAGGCCGGACCGATAACGGCTTCCACGGCGAGGCCGATGGAGATCAGCCGCTCGTCCGTGCCGCGCGGGGCCAGCAGCTGCAGGCCGACCGGCATGCCCGAGCCGTCGAGGCCGGCCGGGATCGTGAGTCCGCAAAGCTCCAGCAGGTTGCCCGGCATGGTGTTGCGGAGCGCCGCCATGTTGTGCGTCCGGTAGCCCTCCCCTTCGGCTGCATGCTGCAGAAGCGGCGCGGTAATCGGCGTCGTCGGCCCGACGATGGCGTCCACGCCGGCGAGCCGGGCGTTCGCCGCCGCGGCCGCGCGGGCGAGGCGCATCCTGCGGCCCAGATATTCCGTCGAGGTCAATGCCCCGAATGCCTCGAAGCGGCCGCGGACATTCGGGTCGAGCGTCTCCTTGAAATCGGGCAGTTCGTTTTCGATGAAAGCGACGAACTCGGGCACCGCCAGCCCGCCTTCCGCGAAGACCGCCCTGGCGTCGGCCATTTCCGGCAGGTCGAACGATTCCACCGTCACGCCGCGGCCCTCCAGCTCGGCAAGGGCGGCGCGCACGGTCTCCGCCACGCCCGGACCGCAGTCCTCGAACAGGCTCTCGATCACGCCGAGCCTGAGGCGGGCCGGGTCCGCCGGCTCCGGCGGCGTCCGGCAGACCGGGTCTATCGCCGCGAAGGCAAGGGCCGCGTCCGCGACCGAGCGGGTCAGCACCCCGGCGGTGTCGAGTGACGGGCTGAGCGGCACGATGCCCTGGAGCGACCAGCGCCCGTAGCTCGTCTTGAGCCCGACCGTGCCGGTGAAGCTCGCCGGAACGCGCACCGAACCCGCCGTGTCGGAGCCGAGCGCAACGACCGCCGTGCCCTCCAGCAGCGAGACCCCGGCGCCGGCGCTGGAGCCGCCCGGGACGCGGTGCGACTCCCCGCCCCAGGGGTTGCGCGGCGTGCCCCAGTGCGGGTTCGAGCCGACGCCGCCGAAGGCGAATTCGACCGTGTGCGTCTTGCCGGTGACGACGGCGAGCCCGCTCCTGACCGCCGCGACGACAGGTCCTTCCGCCTCCCAGGAGGCCGGCAGCGGCTTCGGGGCGCCGGCATGGGTCGGCGCACCGGCGAGGCCGAACAGGTCCTTGACCGACACCGGCAGGCCCTGCAACGGCCCGAAATCGAGGCCCTGGGCGAACGCGGTGTCGGCGAGGTCCGCGGCCCGGGCGGCATGGTCCGGCATCCAGAGCTTGTAGGCGCCGAGCGCCTCGTTCCGGTTTTGAAGCGCCTGTTCCAGCAGGCCGCGCGCCGTCACCCGGCCGGCCCGAAGCGCCTGGCCCAGTTCGGCGATGGTGGCGGAGGAAATGTCGGTCATCGCGCCGGGACTGTAGCCCGGACCTCCCGCCGGTGTCATGGCCTGCGCAGCACCGCCGGGCCGGCGAGCAGGGAAAGACCCGCCGCCCATCGCCTGTCCGAACCCGGGGGCCCGCTCCGGAGAGATGTCATGGAGTGTCATGCAATGTCATGTTTTGTCATGTTCGGCGCTTCGGACGCGGTCGAGGCAGCGGGCGGTGGAGGCCTCCGTGCGGCGATGCTGGCGTTCGCGCCATGCCCTGTATTCGGGCGTCATCAGCCTGCCGGTGAATTTCCGCTCGCCGACAGTGCAGTCGATCAGGTGGCCGGGGAGGCTGTCGTCCAGCGGGACCGGCCCGAGGCGGCGTTCGAGGTCTTCCAGCCACGCCCTGAACTCGGGCGTCTCCTGGCTGCCGACATAGCTCTCGCCGCCATAGTGGAACTCGTCCTCGCTGCCGTCGTAATCGGACAGGATGGGGGGCGGCGGCTCCCA
>JAJECZ010000267.1 GCA_022821735.1 Alphaproteobacteria bacterium
TCGAATCGGGATTGGAGACTTCGGCGAAGGCGGTGCCGTTGGTTGGTTTCATATTTGTGCCGACAGCAAAAGCGAGGATTTCGACGCGCTGGCGAAGCGTCTTGAAAATCCACCCTGACGGGGCAGCCGATGACGGCGGGAATGGGGCTGTCGGGGCGGAAACGCCTGGCAAGGCAGGACCGGCAGCGGTCGATGATTGCGGTTTGTTCATTATTTTTGAAATAAGTAGGAAAAAGAGCTTGACATCCGGTGAACCCGTGGCAATATGGAGCGGGAGGAAGGAAGCGGCGTCCGGAGGCCGCTTTCCGCCGCGCCGGCGCCGGTTCAAAACCACCTGAGAAACGGACAGGAAAGGTGTGCCTTGCGACTCGCGCGCGCAATCAGGTGCGCGAAACCGCGCCGGCGCAAACGCGCGCGGGCGCCCGCGCGCGATACGCGCGAAACAGGGTCCCGCTTGCCGGACGAGCCGGCGGCGGCGCCAACGCCGCCATCTGCAATGTTCGCCGCGTTCCGCGCGGCGGCGGGTGGAACGGAACGAAGACGGACGGAAAGGGGAGACCATGACAAAACATGACATTTCCGGCGGCGTTCATGACAAAACATGACATATCATGACACCCTGCGGGGTCTCCTCCGCCTGCGGGAGCCCGGCCCGTGTTTTGGGCTGGCGGGCGGGGAGGAATCGGGTTACATATGGCTCCCGTCCGACATTCCGTCCGTCCTGCGCCGGCCCCGCCCGGTGCGCTTCTGCGAGGACCCCGAGCCGTGATCGAAGTGGCCCTTGTCGTCCATGTGCTGATCTGCGTGGCCCTGGTCGCCGTCGTGCTGCTCCAGAGAAGCGAGGGCGGTGGGCTCGGCATCGGCGGCGGCGGAGGCGCGGGCGGCGGGCTGATGACCGGGCGCGGCGCCGGCAACATGCTCACCACGATCACCATGTGGCTGGCAGCGGGCTTCTTCGCGGTCAGCCTCTTCCTCGCGGTCATGATGTCCACGACCCGCGAGCCCGCCTCGATCCTGGACCGCCCGGCGCAAGAGGCCCCGTCCGGGCCCGCGGCCCCGCTCGGCCAGTGAGCCGGGAGGGGGCCCCGCGCTTCATCTTCGTTACGGGCGGGGTGTCCTCGTCGCTTGGCAAGGGCCTCGCCGCGGCCTCGCTCGGGGCGCTCCTGCAGGCGCGCGGCTACAGGGTCCGGATGCGCAAGTTCGACCCCTATCTCAATGTCGATCCGGGCACGATGAGCCCCTACCAGCACGGCGAGGTGTTCGTGACCGCCGACGGCGCGGAGACCGACCTCGACCTCGGGCACTATGAGCGTTTCACCGGCAACGACGCCACCCGCAACGACAGCGTCACCACCGGCAAGGTCTACAAGCAGGTGCTCGACCGCGAGCGCGCCGGCGACTATCTGGGCGCGACCGTGCAGGTCATCCCGCATGTGACCGACGCGATCAAGGCGTTCATCCAGGCGGGGCTGGACGGCGAGGACTTCGTGCTGGTCGAGATCGGCGGCACGGTCGGCGACATCGAGGGCCTGCCCTTTCTGGAGGCGATCCGCCAATTGCGCCAGGAGTTGGGGCCGGAGCGCACCATGTTCGTGCATCTGACCCTCGTGCCCTTCATCCGCTCGGCCGGCGAGATCAAGACCAAGCCGACCCAGCATTCGGTCAAGGAGCTGCTCGGCCTCGGCATCCAGCCGGACCTGTTGCTCTGCCGTTCGGAGGACCCGCTGCCGGAGGACGCGCGCCGCAAGATCGCGCTCTTCTGCAATATCGGCGCGAGCCGGGTGATCTCGGCCCACGATGCGGACCCGATCTATGCCGTGCCCGCCGCCTATCACGAACAGGGCTTCGACGGCGAGGTGCTGGCCGGCTTCGGCCTTCCCCGGCGCCCGGAGCCGGACATCGGCCTCTGGCGGGAGATCACCCGGCGCGTCCGCTCGCCGGAAGGCAGCGTGCGCATCGCCATCGTCGGCAAGTACACCGAGCTCAGGGACGCCTACAAATCGCTCTCGGAAGCGCTCCGCCACGGCGGCATCGCCAACAATGTCAATGTCGAGGAGGACTGGGTGGAGGCGGAGCGGTTCGACCGGGAGGATATCGTCGGGCGCCTCGCCGGCGTCCACGGCATCCTGGTGCCGGGCGGCTTCGGCGAGCGCGGCACTGCCGGCAAGATCGGCGCCGCCCGCTTCGCCCGCGAGCGCAAGGTGCCCTATTTCGGCATCTGCTTCGGGATGCAGATGGCGGTGATCGAGGCGGCGCGTTCGCTCGCCGGGCTTGAGGAGGCGGGATCGACGGAGTTCGGGCCGACGCCGGAGCCGGTGGTCGGCCTGCTCGAAGAGTGGATCGCGGACGGACAGGTCGAGCACCGTTCGGAGGCCGACGGCAAGGGCGGCACCATGCGCCTCGGCAACCATACCGCCGAGCTCGCGGCCGGCAGCCGCGCTGCCCGGATTTACGGCGCGCGCCGGGTCGAGGAGCGCCACCGCCACCGCTACGAGGTGAATATCCGCTATCGCAACCGGCTGGAAGCGACGGGGCTGCGCTTCTCCGGCCTCTCGCCCGACGGCAGCCTGCCGGAGATCGTC
>JAJECZ010000115.1 GCA_022821735.1 Alphaproteobacteria bacterium
CCGCCTGCTCGACCCGGACGCGCGGGACCGCATTCCGGCTTATGCGAGCGGGCTCAATCCGGGCGACGGGCCGGAGGCCGCCGGGCGGGCGCGGCAGGCGGGCCACCGCAGTTTCAAGCTCAAGGTCGGTTTCGGGGAGGAGACCGACCGGGGCAATGTCGAGGCGATACGCCGCGACATGGCCGTCGGCGAGCGCCTGTTCGTGGACGCGAACCAGCGGTGGGACCCGGAAACGGCCGAGGAGGCAGCGGGCTGGCTTGCGGACGCGGGCGTCGGCTGGCTGGAAGAGCCGATGCGCGCCGACATGCCGGACGAGTGCTGGCAACGACTCAGGACCGCCATGCGCCTGCCGCTTGCCGGCGGCGAGAACCTGGCCGACCACAAGCTGATCGACCGGGCGCTCGGCTGGCTGGACATCATGCAGCCCGATGTCGGCAAGTGGGGCGGCGTCTCCGACAATACCGCCATCGCGCGCCGCGCGCTGGCCCGCGGGCGGACCTACTGCCCGCATTGGCTGGCTGGCGGGCTGGGGCTGCTCCACTCGGCCAATATCCTGGCGGCTGTTGGCGGCGGCGGGCTGCTGGAGATGGATGTCAACGCCAACCCGCTTCGCGACGCGGTGGTCGGCGAGGCGCTCGCGGTCGAGGACGGCCATGTCCGCCTGCCGGACGGGCCGGGCCTCGGCGTCGAAATCGACCTGGAGGCAATGGCCGGCTGGCGGGTTTCCTCCGAGGAGTTCGCCTGAGGAATCCGGGCTACGCTTCTTCGGTCAGTTCCGGCACGACCCAGAGCGGGTCGGAGCTGCGGGCGACGCGCTGGACATTGTCGAAGGCGTTGCGCACCCGCGCCGTGTTGCTCTCGAAGGTCGGTCCGGCGAGATGCGCGGTAAGCGTCGCGTTCTCCATGCCGAAGAGCGGGTTGTCGGCGGGCGGCGGCTCCTCATCGAACACGTCCAGCCCGGCGGCGGCGATGGTCCCGTCGGCGAGCGCCGCGCACAGCGCCGCCTCGTCTACGACCGGCCCGCGCGAAGTGTTGACGAGGGTCGCGGAGGGCTTCATCAGCGCGAGTTCGTCCGCGCCGACCAGATGGCGCGTCGATGCGTTCAGCGGTACGTGCAGCGAGACGATATCGGCTTCCCGGAGCAGTTCCCGCAGCAGGCGGAAGCGCACATTGAGCGCGTCCTCCCGGTCCTCCGTCAGCCGCTCGATATCGTAGTAGATGACGGTCATGCCGAAGGCCAACGCGAGTCGCGCGGTCTTCTTGCCGATTGTGCCGAGGCCGACAATGCCGAGCGTGCGCCCGCGCAACTCGTGCAGGCGCGGCGTGCTGTTGCCGCGCCAGTTGCCGGCCGCCACCGTCCGGTGCTGGCGTACGAGCTGGCGCGAGGCCGCGAGCGCCAGCAGGATCGCATGTTCGGAGACGGCGGTGGAGTTGGCGCCGCCATTGTTGCAGAGCGGCACGCCCGCGCGCCGGGCCGAGTCGAGGTCGGCCTGGTCGTATCCGGCGCTGAGCAGCTGGATCAGCCTGAGGTTGGGGCCGGCCTCGAACAGCGCGTCGTCCACGAGCCAGTCCACGAAGCCCACGAGATATTCGGCGTCCCGCATCGCGTCGAGATATTCGGCGCTGCCGGCCGGCACGATGGAAAGCTCGAAGCCCGAAGGGGCCACTTCCCGCGCGGCGGTCGCGGCATCGGGGAAATTGGTGACGAAAACGATCCTGGGCTGCATGGACTCCGTCCGTTCCTGCGGGTTCGGGGCAAAAACCGTAGTGGCGGTTCCCCGGCCTGTCTATCGGCCGCCGGCGGTTTGCGGCTGGCGGGACGGGCCGGTCGGGAATAGTCTGCCGGACGGAACCGTAGCCGCGGACACCGGGAGAGGGGCCGGATGAATATCGACAAGTGCGTCAACCTCGACGATTTGCGCGTAATGGCGAAGAAGCGCGTGCCGAAGCTGGTCTACGACTTCATCGAAGGCGGCGTGGACGACGAGGAGGGGCTCCAGCGCAATGAGGACGCCTTTCAGCGGCGTTCGCTCGTGCCGCGCTACATGGTCGATGTCTCGACGCTCGACCAGTCGGTGGAGCTGTTCGGCCGCACCTGGTCCAGCCCCTACGGTATCGCGCCAACCGGCGGCATCGGCAATTACCGCCGCGGCGGCGACATGATGCTGGCGCGGGCGGCGCGCGACGCCAATATCCCCTTCATCATGTCCGGGGCCGCCAATGCCTCGATGGAGGAGATGGCGCGCGAGGCGCCGGAGCATGGCTGGTACCAGATGTACACGGCGAACGACCGGGCGATCTCCGAGGACATGATCCGGCGCGCGGCCGACCTTGGCATTCCGGCGCTCGTCGTCACGGTCGATGTGCCGGTCCATTCCAACCGGGAGCGCAACCGGCGCAACGGGTTCGGCCGCCCGCTCAGGCTGACGCTCGGGACGAAG
Source organism: Alphaproteobacteria bacterium (assembly GCA_022821735.1). Lineage (GTDB taxonomy): Bacteria > Pseudomonadota > Alphaproteobacteria > Bin95 > Bin95 > Bin95. The sequence continues at coordinate 2,442 of JAJECZ010000115.1, forward strand.
CTGGACACGCTCCGCCATCCCGCCTGGCTCCGGGACTACATGAAGCAGGGCTTCGCCATGCTGGAGAACTGGAAGCCCTATGCGCCCGAGGGCGCGAGTTCGCTGGAGGTCGGCGAATTCATGGCCGGACAGGTCCCGGCCAACCTCACCTGGGCGGATATCGAGCGGTTCCGCGCGCTCTGGCCGCGCACCTTCATCCTGAAGGGCGTCATGCGCACGGACGATGCGCTCCGCGCGGCGGAAGCCGGGGTAGACGGGCTGATGGTCTCCAACCATGGCGCGCGCCAGCTCGACCGGGCCCCGTCCCCGCTGGACGTGCTGCCGGCGCTCGACGCGGCTGTGGGCGACCGGATGGCGCTGATGCTCGACGGCGGCGTGCGCCGGGGCGCGGACATCCTGATCGCGCTGGCCAGCGGGGCGAAGTTCGTCTTCCTCGGCCGGCCCACCCTCTACGGCGCGGTTGCGGGCGGCGCGGCCGGGGCCGTGAAGGCCGTGGACATCCTCCGCGACGAGATCGACAAGGTGATGGCCCAGATCGGCTGCCCGTCCCTCGACCGGCTGGGGCCCGATTTCCTCCACCGGGACCAGGAGGACGCGGGGCGCAACATCCGGCTCTGACGGCCGCG
>JAJECZ010000328.1 GCA_022821735.1 Alphaproteobacteria bacterium
GGCAGTCTGGGCAGCGCTGGGCTCCAGCCCGTTCCTGGCCGATTGTCTGCTCAGGTTCCCGGATTTCGCACGGGAACTCACGATCCACGGGCCGGACGGGCCGGTCGGGGACATATTCGAGCGACTGCGGGAATTCGCGCCCGACTGCGACACCGGGCGCTGGATGCGGTTCGTGCGGGAAGAGCGCGCCCGGCTCGCGGCCGCGGTCGCCATTGCCGATATCGCAGGCGAGTGGCCGCTGGAACGAGTGACCGCGACCTTGAGCGGTTTCGCGTCTGCCGCTCTGGATGCCGCCGTGCGGCATCTGCTGGCCACGGGGCGCGAATTCGCCGCCGCGGAACCGGAGGGGTCCGGCATCGTCGTTCTCGGCATGGGCAAGCTGGGCGCCGCCGAGCTCAACTATTCAAGCGATATCGACATCGTGCTCATCTACGACGACACGGTTGCGCCGGTGCGGCGACGGGACCGAATCGGCCAGGTGATGGTCCGCTTCGCGCGCGATCTCGTCCGCCTGCTCCAGGAGCGCACCCCGGACGGATATGTGGTGCGGGTCGATCTGCGGCTCCGCCCGGACCCGGCTTCCACGCCGTTGGCGGTCCCGATCCGGGCGGCCGAGGCCTATTACGAGAGCATGGGCCAGAATTGGGAGCGGGCGGCCATGCTGAAAGCCCGCCCGGTGGCCGGCGACCTGGCCGCCGGCCGGGATTTCCTGGACTATATCCGGCCCTTCATCTGGAGGCGCAGCCTCGATTTCTGGGCCATCCAGGACATCCATTCCATCAAGCGCCAGATCCACGTCCATCGCGGCCACGACAAGCTGGCGGTCGCCGGGCACAATGTGAAGCTCGGGCGCGGCGGCATCCGCGAGATCGAGTTCTACGTTCAGACGCAGCAACTGATCTGGGGCGGCCGCGACATCAGCCTGCGCGTGCGCCCGACCTGCGAGGCGCTGGCGGCGCTGGTCGCGGCAGGCCATGTCGAGCGCGCCGCGGCCGAGCGCCTCATGAATGCGTACGAGTTCCTGCGCGGCGTCGAACACCGCATACAGATGATTGACGACCGGCAGACCCATGAGCTGCCCGACGAGAACGGGCTCGCGGGGTTTGCGCGGTTCATGGGCTACAGCGGGGAACGCGCCTTTGCGGATGCGTTGCTGCGCCAACTGGACAGTGTCCGACAGTTGTACGACAGCCTGTTTTCGGACGCCGACACGCTTGCCGAGCCGGGCAATCTGGTGTTCACCGGCACCGACCCCGACCCCGGAACGACGGCGACGCTGGCCGAGCTCGGCTTTCGCGATCCGCAGCGCGTCTTCGAGGTCGTGCGCGCCTGGCATTCGGGCTCGATTCGGGCAACCCGCAGCGCCAGGGCGCGCGAAATCCTTACGGAACTGGTGCCCGCCCTGCTGACGTCGCTTGCCGGCGCCCGCGAGCCGGACCGGGCCCTGCTGGATTTCGACCGGTTCCTTGCCCGGTTGCCGCTCGGCGTTCCCGTCTTCGCAATGTTCCAGACCAACCCGCAACTCATCGACCTTGTAGCGGAAGTGCTCGGGAATTCGCCATTTCTGGCCGAGCACATGACCCGTCATCCGGGCGTCCTCGAAGGCATCCTCGCCGGCGGCGCCGTGCTGGACGGGCGTGTGCGCGCCGACCTCGGCAGCGCGCTCCGGGTGTCGCAGACCTATCAGGACGTGCTCGATATCGCGCGGCGGTGGGCAAACGATGCGCGCTTCGATGTTGGCCTCGGTCTGCTCCAGGGCCGGCGCACCCCGTGGGAAGCCGGCGCCGACCTGTCCGAAATCGCCGATGCAACCGTCGAGTCGCTGCTGGCGGCGACCCTGGCCGAGTTCGGCGAACGGCACGGCGTCTTCCCGGACAGCAGCTTTGCCATACTGGCCTACGGGAAATGGGGAAGCGGAGACCTCACGCTGGGTTCCGACCTGGATATGGTCGCCGTTTACGACGCGCCTGCGGAGGTGACGCATTCGGACGGTCCAAAGCCCTTATGGGCATCGACCTACTTCAACCGGCTGATGCAGCGCCTGCAGACCGCAATCACGGCCCAGACCGGGGAGGGGCGGCTCTTCGAGATCGACCTGCGCCTCAGGCCGTCAGGAAATGACGGACCGCTCGCCATCCATGCAGACGGCTTCGAGCGCTACCAGAAGGAGGATGCCTGGACCTGGGAGCACATGGCGCTCGTTCGCTCCCGCATCGCAATCGGTCCGCCGGAACTGGCGGCGCGGCTGGACGCCATACGCATGGAAGCCCTGGCGAAGCCCCACTGCGGCCTGCGCCGCGCCGTCCGTGAAATGCGCGCGAAGATGGCGGCGCAACGCACGGCAAACGAGCCGTTCGACCTGAAGCACCGTCCGGGCGGCCTGATCGATCTGGAGTTTCTGGCGCAATATCTGGTGCTGAAACATACCGCCGCCCATCCTCCCATCGCGGAACGCTCGGCCGCCGCCGTGTTCCATGCCGCGGGCGCCGCCGGGTTCGAGAGCGGCCCCGCCCCCTGGGAAGAGCTGGCGGCGACAGCCCGGCGGCTGGCCGGCCTGCAGGCGCTCTTCCGGCTGTCGGGCACGTCTCCGCCCGACCGGATGCCGGCGCTCGCCCGGCTTGCCGCAGAACTGTGCGGCTGCGCCGATTTCGAGGGCGTACAGAAACGGATAGAGGAAGACGGCGCCCTGACGCGACGGTTCTTCCGGCACCATCTCGAGGAAAGGTAGCAAACGATGGCCCTGAATATCGGCGATCCCGCCCCGGATTTCAGCCTGCCCGCTGACGGCGAAAGCAGTGTCGCGCTCCAGGATTTCCGGGGCCGCAGGCTGGTGCTGTATTTCTATCCGAAGGACGACACGCCGGGCTGCACCACCGAAGCCCAGGCGTTTCGGGACGCCTCCGACGGTTTCGACCGGGCCGGTGCCGCGATCCTGGGCGTCTCTCCGGACAAGCCGGCAAGACACGACCGTTTCAAGGCGAAGCACGGCCTGCCCTTCGCGCTGGGCTCCGACGAAGACCATTCGGTGGCAGAAGCCTACGGCGTGTGGGTCGAGAAGCGCATGTACGGCCGCGTCTATATGGGTATCGAGCGTTCGACCTTCCTCATCGACGAGGACGGCCGGATCGCGCGCATCTGGCGCAAGGTGCGCGTCAAGGGCCACGCCGAGGCCGTGCTCGACGCCCTTAGCGGCGATTGAGGCCGCCGGCCAGCAGCAACAGCTTCGCGCCGGCCATGACGGCCGCGCAGACCAGGCCGATGTCCGCGAGACTGGCGCCGGCGTCGATGGCGCGTCCGAACGCCGCCGGCGCAAGCGCGCTCGAAAAGACCATCAGCACGAAATAGACCGAGCGGATCGCGCCCAGGTGGCCGACGCCGTAAACCTCCGCCCAGATGGCGCCCAGCAGCGTCTGCGTCACGCCGCCCGACATGCCGAGAAACGCCATGAAGAGGAACGCGATCCAGACCGCCGCGCCCGCCGAGAGCGCGAGGCAGGCGGCGATCAGCGGCAATAGCAGCGCCGGCAACAGGGCGCGCGCGCCGAAGCGGTCGATCGCCGGACCCATGGCGAGCGATGTGGCGACCTTGACCACCGCGAAGGCGCTGAATGCGGCGGCCACGAGCTTCATGTCCCAGCTCCGCTCCGCGGCCAGCGGCGCAATGTGAAAGGCGAATCCCGTGGACACGAAGGCAGGCACCAGCACCGCCGGCAGGGTCAGCAGGAACCGCCTGTCGCGAAACAGCATGCTCCAGGCCCCGGCGCGTGCGGACGCGGAGCGGGCCGGAGGCGGCATCCTGGGAAGCAGCAGCATGGCCGACGGCAGGATCGCGACGATCAGCAGGATCGAGGCCGCCCACCAGACTTCGCGCCACCCGAGC
>JAJECZ010000447.1 GCA_022821735.1 Alphaproteobacteria bacterium
TATGTCGCCCTTTATCCGAACCTGCTGCTGGGCGCGCATACGGACCATTTCTTCGCCATGCGCCTCGACCCGCTCGCCCCGGACCTGACGGCGGAGGATGCGCGCCTCTGGTGCCTCGGGGAGGCGGCAACCGGGCCAGCCTGGGCCGCCGCGCGCGCCAGGCTTCGTAGCCGCTGGGAAGAGGTGTTCCGGGAGGATGTCGGCGTCGTCGAGCGGATGCAGCTGGGGCGCCGGTCGCCGGCCTTCGACGGCGGCTGCTTCTCGCCGGTCATGGATGCGCCGAGCCACGCTTTCCACAGATGGGCCGCGTTTCGCCTCGGCGCGGCGGAGTCCGCTTGACGGAGACCGGACGGCGGTCCTATAAGCCGCCGCAATCCAGACCGGAACGGAAACCGACCGACACCATGGCCCATTCGACTCAAGCCAGAAAACGGGTTCGCCAGAACCTGCGCCGCGCCGCACGCAACCGCGCCCGTGCCAGCCGTGTGCGGACCTATATAAAGAAGGTCGAGACGGCTATAGCCGATGGCGACAGGGAAGGGGCGCAGGCCGCGCTCAGAAATGCCGAGCCCGAGATGGCGCGCGGCGCCCAGAAGGGAAAATTTCATCGCAATACGATGCAGCGCAAGCTCTCGAGATTGTCCAGGAAAATCAAAGACTTGAGTGCCTAGCACGCGACCTGGAACCGGACCTGCCGCCGCCGCTTTCGTGCGGCGGTTTTTTTTATGAAAAATTTATTGCGCTCCGCTGGGACCTTAGCAGGTCCGCGGGCGGGGTTCGCTGCTTGGCCCTCTTGCAGGGGGAACGCGGCCGGGTAGCCTTCTTCGCGTCCCAGCAAGTCGGCCACCGGCCGGATCGGGTCGAACGGGAACGGTTGTCGGGAGCGGCCGTCCCCGCCGGCTTGGGGTCCGGTCGGCCGGGTGTCGGGCGGGGCGTCGGGAGGAGGGAGTTGCGTCGATGACCTATGCCGGGGACGTCTCGCCGCGAGAAGCCTGGGAGATGCTGGAGTCCGCGGAGGACGCGATACTCGTGGATGTCCGCACCGTGCCCGAATGGCAGTTCGTCGGCGTGCCCGATCTTGCGGCGCTCGGGCGGCAGGCTTCGCTGGTGTCCTGGCAGGTCTGGCCCGGCATGGGGATAAACCCGGATTTTATCGATGAAGTGACCGCCTCGTCGCGAGGCGGTCCGCTGCTGTTCATCTGCCGGTCCGGCGTCCGGTCGGCTCATGCGGCGGCGGCGGTGACGGAGCGGGGCCTCGGCCCCTGCTACAACGTCGCGCAGGGCTTCGAAGGCGACAAGGACAGCGAAGGCCATCGCGGCCGGGCGGGGGGCTGGAAGGCCGCCGGCCTGCCGTGGAAGCAGGAGTAGCCGGCATGGCGGGCGCGAAACCCGACCGCCAGGTCGAATGGATGCGTATTCGCGGGCAGCTTCAGGCCGAATACGGGGACGGAATTTTCAAGAGCTGGCTGAAGCCGATGACCCTGGTGGACATGGGCGCGCGCGGCATTGTCATCCAGCTCCCGACACGGTTCATGCGCGACCGGGTCCAGGGCAGCTACGGCGAGCGCATCCGCACGCTATGGCTGGAAGTGGACCCGGCTCTGTCCGAAGTCGGCTTCGAGGTGAATCCGGTGCTGCAAGGGGCGCCGGCCCAGCCGGCGCAGCGTCCGGCCCCGGCCGGCAATGGCGCCTTGGACGAGTTCGCCACGCCGTTCCAGCCTTTTCTCACCTTCGAGAACTTCATCGTAGGCGAGTCGAACGCGCTGGCTCACGGCCTTTGGCTCGGTGTCGCCGACGGCAACCTGCAGCCGACCGGCCCGCTGTACCTTTTCGGCGGCGTCGGCCTCGGCAAGACCCACCTCATGCAGGCCCTGGCGCTCAGGCTGCGGCGGGACCGGCGGGATTGCTCGGTCCTCTATTTCAACTCGGACGATTTTCGCCAGCACTATATCGACGCCGTGAATGCCAAGCAGGTTGCCGGCTTCAGGAGCAGGATCCGATCCTTCGACGTGTTGATGATCGACGATGTGCACCTCCTGCGCCGCAGTCCGGGCACCCAGGAGGAGCTGCTTCACACCATCAACGCATTTGCGAGCCGGAACCGCCTGATGGCGATCTCCGGGAACGACTCGCCCGTCGGCCTCGACGGAATCGACGAGCGGATACGCTCCCGGCTCAGCACGGGCGTGTCGGCGCCGATCCTGCCGCTCGAGACGGACTACCCGTTGCGCCTCGCCTATCTGGAGCGCAGGGCGTTCGAGACGACGCTGCCGGCGCCGCAGGACGTGCTGGTTTTCCTTGCCGAGCGCATCACCTCCAACATGCGCGTGCTGCAGGGTGCGATTAACCGGCTGGAATCGCATTTCCGGCAGTTCGGCGGTGAAATATCCGTGGACCGCGCGGAGAAGGTGCTGGAGGACCTGTTGCCGGCCAACGATCGGACGCAGACCGTCGAGGCGATCAAGAGGACCGTGTGCGACCGCTACAATGTCCGTCCCGCCGAGATGGATTCGCCGAGGCGCGCCCGGTCCGTTGCGCGGCCGCGCCAGGTGGCGATGTATCTCGCCAAGCAGCTCACCTCGCTTTCGCTGCCCGATATCGGCCGCAAGTTCGGACGGGATCACTCAACGGTGCTCTACGGCGTCCGCAAGATCGAAAAGCTGATGGAAGACGACAAGGCGCTGGAAGAGGAAGTGGAGGCGCTGCGCCGCAAGCTGGAGCTCTGAGGGCGCCTTGTCAGCCTCCGGCGGGTTGCCTATCTTGCGCGCCCGTGCCGCAGTAGCTCAGCCGGTAGAGCAGCGCATTCGTAATGCGCGGGTCGGGAGTTCAAGTCTCTCCTGCGGCACCATTTCCGGGTTCCGGCGGCTTTCCGCCGCACTCCGCTTGACGGCGGGCAGCGGAGCCCGCGCGTTCAACCGCTGCTGCGCTCGCGCATCCTCTGCCTTGCTTCACTGAGAAGCGCGCCGGCGCCCCAGCCCGCCGGGCCGCGCCGCTCAAGCGCTTCCAGGATCCCGATCAGGTTATCGTCGCGGGCCCGCTCCAGGTCCCGGACCGACAATCCCTCGGCCTGACGGTCGGACTGTTCGGCGATGGCGTCGACCAGCGCGTCGTCGAGCTCGGGAACGTGGGTCAGCTTCGTCCAGGGCCAGGCGAGGCACGGCCCGAACTGCTCCATGAAATGGCGCATGCCGGCCTCGCCGCCTGCCAGCCGGTAGGTCTGGAACACGCCCATCTGCGCCCAGCGCAGACCGAAGGAATAGCGGATGGCATCGTCGATCTCTCCGACCGTCGCAACGCCGTCATGCACCAGCCACAACGCCTCGCGCCAAAGCGCTTCCTGCAACCGGTCAGCAATGAAAGCATCGATTTCCTTGCGAACCGCCAGCGGCTTCATGCCGAGCGACCTGTAGAACCCGCCGGCGCGTTCGACTGCCTCCGGCGCGGTGTCCCGCCCCGCCACGACCTCTACCAGCGGCAGCAGGTAGACGGGATTGAACGGATGGCCGACCAGCAATCGCTCGGGATGTTTCAGGCCGGTCTGCAGGACGCTCGGCAGAAGCCCTGAGGTGGACGAGGCGATGAGCGTGTCGGCGCCCGCCGCAGCGTCGATCTCCCGAAGAACCCTCTGCTTTAGGTCCAGCCGCTCGGGCACGCTTTCCTGAATGAAGCCGGCGCCGTCGACGGCCTCGGCGAGCGACCCCGCGATGCTGAGCGCGCCGGGGGCGGGGCGCGCATTGCCGAACAGGCGGTTGAAGGCCCGCTCCGCATTGACCATCGCAGCCTGCACTACGGAACCGGCATCCGGGCCCGGATCGTAGAGCGACACGTCGATGCCGTTCAGCGCGAAGCGGGCCGCCCAGCCGCTGCCGATGACGCCGCCGCCGATGCAGGCTGCGCGCTCGATGCCGCCGGTCACGGCGCCCTCACGGCCGCGCCGCGTCTCCCTCAGCGCCTCCTCAATGCAAGTTTCTCGCGCACCGCTTCCGGCCCGAGTACCCGCACGCCCATGTTCTCCACGACGGCGACCGCCCGGCGGACCAGGTCCGCATTGGTCGCCAGCACGCCCCGGTCGAGCCAGATATTGTCTTCCAGCCCGACCCTGACATTGCCGCCGGCGAGCACGGCCATCGCGGCGTAGGGAAGCTGGTTGTGGCCGAGCGCGAAGGCCGAGAAGGTCCAGCCCGCCGGCAGGTTGTTCACGAGCGACATCAGCGTGCCGATATCGTCCGGCGCGCCCCACGGCACGCCCATGCAGAACTGCACCATGACCGGTTCGTCGATCAGGCCCTGCCCGGCCAGCCACTTGGCGAAGACGAGGTGGCCGGTGTCGAAGACCTCGATTTCGGGCTTGACGCCGAGCGCCTGCACGCGCTTCGCCATGTCCGCCAGCATGGCCGGCGTGTTGGTCATGATGTAGTCGCCCTCGCCGAAATTCATCGTGCCGCAGTCGAGGGTGCAGATTTCCGGCAGCAGTTCCGCGACATGGGCCAGCCGTTCCCCGGCGCCTGCCATGTCGGTTCCGGCCTGCGAGGGCGGCAGCGGCCGGTCCGTCGGCCCGAGCGTGAGGTCGCCGCCCATGCCCGCGGTCAGGTTCAGCACGACATCGACGCCGGACCCGCGCACGCGTTCCACGACCTCGCGGTAGAGCGCCGGGTCGCGCGCCGGTTGGCCGGTCTCGGGGTCGCGGACATGGACGTGGATGACCGCCGCGCCGGCGCGCGCGGCCTCGACTCCCGCCTCGGCAATTTCGGCCGGTGTCACCGGCACCTTGTCGGAGCGGCCGGTCGTGTCGCCGGCGCCGGTCAGGGCGCAGGTGATGAAGGCTTCGCGGCTGGGATTGAGCGCCATGGTCCAGTCCTTCCTGTCCGTGTCGCGGGCCCGTCGCCGCTCGCAGCGGCGCTGATGGACCGGCGATGCAGGAAGGCTGTAGCTGTTCTACGCGGCGCCGAAACGCCGCGCGGCGTCATCGAGGCGCACAAATTGCGCACCAAGGCCGCGAAGGCCCTGGATCAGCCGTTCGAGGAACAGCATCCGGTGGCCCCGGCCGATCACCAGCGGGTGGAAGGTATAGGTCATCAACCCGCCCTCCTCGTGGCGGACCATGTAGCGGAAGTCGTCCAGCCAGTTCTCCAGCACGGCGCCCGTGCTCCTGAGGCCCGGCATGCCGGGCGGCATGAACTCGAAATGTGGCCAGTCGTCCGCGCTCCAGGAGACCGGCAGTTCCAGAAGCGCGGTTTCCTCGCCGAAGGTCGAGGCCTCGTCGGCCCGTATGACATCGCCGCGGCGCACCCGGTAGGGCTGCGTGTCGTGGCCCATCATCGAGCTGTCATAGGCGAAGCCTCGCTCCAGCAGCAGCTCGACGGAATGCTCCGAAAGGTCCCAGGCGGGCGAGCGGTAGCCGTGCGGCCGGGCGTTCGTCAGCGCCTCGATGGCGGCGATACCCCGGTCGAGCTCCTCCGCTTCTTCCTCCCTCGACAACTGGGTCGGCGTGATATGCCGCCAGCCGTGATGGCCGATCTCGTGGCCGGCCTCGTGGATGCGCCGGCAGTGATCCGGCCATGTGCCGATGGTGATGCCCGGAATGAAGAAGGAGGCCGGGATGCCGTAGCGGTCCAGCAGCCGCAGGATGCGCTCGACCCCGACCGCCCCGAATTCGCCGCGCGACAGCATGGTCGGCGAGGTCCGGCCCCGGGCGATGAAGCCCGACATGCCGTCGAAATCGAATGTGAGCGCGGCAAGGCAGGCCGTCATCCGCCCATCTCCTCCGACCAGGGCCGGCCGCGCACGGATGCGGCGAGGCCGCCATCGACGACCAGCTCGGTCCCGGTAATGTAGGCCGCTTCGTCCGAAGCGAGGAAGAGCACGGCATAGGCCACGTCCCAGGCCGTGCCCGCGCGGCCCATCGGCACGATGCCGGCGCGCTCTTCCAGCACGCTCTCGAAACCGTCGCCGTGGACTTCCTTCAGCCGCCGGGTAATGCGCGGCGTCGCCATCATGCCCGGCAGCACCGCATTGCAGCGTATGCCCTGCGGTGCGTACTGCCCGGCGATGTTGCGCGTGAGTTCGTTGACCGCGCCCTTCGACGCCGCATAGGCGGCCGCGGGATAGGCGAAACGCAGGCTCGCCAGCGACGAGTTGTTGACGATCGAGCCGCGCCCCTGGCGGACCATGGCCGGCAGTACATGCTTGCAGGCGAGGAACATCGGTTTGACATTGACCGTCATCAGCCGGTCCCAGTCCGCTTCGTCGAGCTCCACCGGGCCGCCGAGCGCCTGGAGGCCCACATTGTTGAAGAGGATGTCGATCTGCCCCCAGGCGCCGACGCAGGCGGCCACCGCCGCCTCGACCTCGGCCGCGACCGACATGTCGGCCTGCCAGACCCGCGCTTCGCCGCCCTCGGCATGAATCTCCGCCGCGGTTTCCTCGGCGGCGGCTACGTTCCGGTCCACGCAGAAAACCCGTGCGCCCTCCCGCGCCATCAGCACCGCGCTCGCCTTGCCGTTCGACCATCCCTCGGCGATCGATCCCGCCCCGGCGACCAGCGCCGCCTTGCCCGCAAGACGCCCGTCCATGCTGCACTCTCCCGCTCCCGGCGGGCCAGTATCGCACGGCGCGCCCGGGGCGCGCACGTCGCGGCGGTCAACCGAGCGTGCCGCCCGACCGCATGCGCTGCCGCCGGCGGCATAACATGAACAGAACGATAGCCAGGGCCCCGGGAACGACCCAGGCAGGCCAGAGCAGCAGCTGCACGAAGGCCGGGTCCCAGAGCCAGGGATGCAGGTAGCGCTGGGTGACGGCCTGGGCGAGGTTGAGGCTGCCGCTGTCCAGCGAAAACCAGACCTGCCCCAGCGCCTGCGGCTGCCAGCCGCCTCCGGCCGCAGCCTGCCAGACATCGCCGCCGAGCGCGATCATCGCGCCGCAGGCGAACAACAGGGCTACGAGACGGCAGACAATCAAGGAACCTCTCCGGGAGCCACCCTAGCGACAATGCACACGCTTGCCAAACCCGTTGTGCAATGCAACAACCCCGCGCTCGGAGAAGTGGCATGCTTGCTGGAATACCGAAGGAAACCGCGCTGCGAGAGCGCCGTGTCGCTGCAACGCCGGACAGCGTGAAGCGGCTGCTGGAGATGGGCTTCGAGGTGCGTGTGGAGCCCGATGCCGGGACGGCTGCAGGCTACACGGACGCCGCCTATGCGGAGGCCGGCGCGGCAATGGATCCTGAGGCTCTCGAAGTGGCGGACCTGGTGCTTGCGGTGCATATGCCGGCGGTCGGACGGCTGAAGCGCGGGTCCATGCTGGCGGGCCTGCTCGCGCCCTTCGGCGACGATGATGGCCGGGCCGCGCTTGCCGCGGCGGGCGTCGAGGCGTTCGCGATGGAACTCATCCCGCGCATCACCCGCGCGCAGACCATGGACGCGCTTTCGAGCCAGTCCAACCTCGCGGGCTATGCGGCGGTGGTCCGCGCCGCCGACCTTTTCGGCCGCGCTTTCCCGATGATGGTGACGGCCGCCGGCACCATCGCGCCTGCGCGGGTTCTCGTTCTCGGCGCCGGCGTGGCCGGCCTCCAGGCGATCGCGACGGCCCGCCGCCTCGGCGCCGTCGTGTCGGCGATGGATGTGCGCCCGGCGGCGCGTGAGCAGGTGGAGAGCCTCGGCGCCAGCTTCATCGAAGTGGACCACAGGGAGCCCAGCCTCGCCGAGGACGAAGGCGGTTATGCCCGGGAGATGGGCGAGGACTACAGGCGCGAGCAGGCCGACAAGCTGGCCGAGACCCTTGCACGCACGAATATCGTCATCACGACCGCGCAGATTCCCGGCCGGCCCGCGCCGCGCCTGCTCTCGGCGGAGATGGTGCGCGAAATGGCCCCCGGCTCCGTCGTCATCGACATCGCGGTCGCACAGGGCGGCAATTGCGAGCTGAGCCGCGCGGACCGCATCGTGGAGGAACAGGGGGTGTTCATCGTGGGCGACAGCGACCTGCCGTCCCGCGTGGCGCAGGACGCAAGCGCCCTCTATGCGCGCAACCTCGTCAATTTTGCGGAACTGCTGGTGGACAGGGAGCGGCGCGTGCTGGCTCCGGATTACGAAGACCCGATCGTCTCCGCGACGGCATTGAACCCGAAGGATGGCTCAGATGGCTGAACCCCTGAACCGGGACGCAGCGGCAATTGCGGACCGCGCCGGCCAGCTTGCCGACGAAGCGCAGCGGCTGGCGGCCGAAGCGGCCGACCTCGCCCATCGTGCGGCCCAGGCGGACGCGCCCGCGACCGATCCCATCCTGTTCGGCCTCACCGTGTTCGCGCTTGCCTGCTTCGTCGGCTACTATGTCGTCTGGAAGGTGACGCCGGCCCTGCATGCGCCGCTGATGTCGGTCGCCAACGCCATTTCCGGCGTGGTCGTGCTGGGCGCGATGATCGCCGCCGGCCCCGCCATTTTCGGCGTCTCCAAGCTGCTGGGCTTCGTCGCCGTCGTGGTCGCCTCCGTCAATATCTTCGGCGGTTTCATCATCACCCAGAGAATGCTCCAGATGTACCGCAAGAAGGGCAGTTGAGGGGATGGAAGCCTCGATTGCATCCTTCGCCTACCTGGTGGCGGCCGTCTGCTTCATCCTGGGAATCCGGGGCCTCGCCTCCCCGGAGACCGCGCGCCAGGGGAACTGGATCGCCATCGCCGGCATGGCGATTGCCATCGGCGCCACGCTGCTCCGCCCGCAGATCGTCACATTCGAGCTGGTGCTGGGCGGCATCGTCATCGGCGGCGCCATCGGCACGGTGATCGCGCTCAGGGTCAAGATCACGGACCTGCCGCAGCTGGTCGCGATCTTCAACAGCCTGGTCGGCCTCGCGGCGGTGCTGATCGCCGCCGCCGCCCTGGAAAGCCCGAGCCTCTACGGCATCCCGGTCGAGGGCGGGCTCGCCACCCACAGCCTCGTCGAGATCATGGCGTCGACCGCCATCGGCGCTGTCACCTTCACCGGCTCGGTCGTCGCATTCGCAAAACTGCACGGGCTGATGCGGAGCGCGCCCATCACCTTCACCGGCCAGCGCGCGGTCAACGCCTTCGTCGGGCTGATCGTGCTGATGGCGGCGCTCGCCTTCGCCGGCTGGGGCACGGCCGGGCTGTTCTGGGCGCTCGCGCTCGCGGCGCTGATCTGGGGCGTGCTGGTGGTCATTCCCATCGGCGGGGCGGACATGCCGGTCGTGATCTCGGTGCTGAACTCGGCCTCCGGCTGGGCCTCCTGCGGCATCGGCTTCACGCTCGACAACCCGCTGATGATTATCACCGGGGCGCTGGTCGGCGCGTCCGGGGCGATCCTCTCCTACATCATGTGCAGGGGCATGAACCGCTCGCTCACCCATGTGCTGCTGGGCGGCTTCGGCGGCGAAACCGACGGGCCGACCGGGGAAGCCGCCGACCGGGGGCCGGTGAAGGCGGGCAATGCCGACGACGCCGCCTTCATGCTGAGAAATGCCGGCTCCGTGGTCATCGTGCCGGGCTACGGCATGGCCGTGGCGCAGGCCCAGCACGCGCTCCGCGAGATGGTCGATCTGCTGGAAGGCGAGGGTGTGCGGGTGCGATATGCGATCCACCCGGTCGCGGGACGGATGCCGGGGCACATGAACGTGCTGCTGGCCGAGGCCAATGTCCCCTATGACAAGGTGGTCGAGATGGAGGCCATCAACCGTGACTTCCCCTCGACCGACATCGCCTTCGTGATCGGCGCCAACGACATCACCAACCCGTCCGCGCGCAACGATACGTCCAGCCCGATTTACGGCATGCCGGTGCTGGAGGTGGACCGGGCGCGGATGGTCATGTTCGTCAAGCGGTCGATGGCGAGCGGCTATGCGGGCGTGGACAACCCGCTTTTCTTCAACGAGAACACGATGATGCTGTTCGGCGACGCCAAGGCGATGTGCGAAGGCATCATCAAGTCCCTGGAATAGAGGGCGCGGACTCCATGACACGCATCGTGAAGATCGCCCAGTGGGGCGAGCCGGTCGAAGTGGACGACGACCAGACGCTGCTGGAAGCGGCGCTGGAGCAGGGCGTTCCCTATCCGCACGGTTGCCGCTCGGGCAATTGCGGCGCCTGCAAGAGCCGGCTCTATGCGGGCAGCGTGGAGATGGAGCCTTATTCCGACTTCGCGCTGACGGACGAGGAAAAGGAGAGCGGGTTCGTGCTCGCCTGCCGCTCGCACCCGCAGGAAAACCTCGAGGTCGCATGGCTCAACGACGATGAGGAGATGGTCGCCCATCCGCTGCGCCGCTTCGAGGCGACGGTCGCCGAACGCACCGAGATGACGCACGACATCGTGCGGCTCAGGCTCGCCGTGCCGGAGGGCGTCGATTTCGCCTATACCGCCGGCCAGTACGCCACGCTCGCCTTCGCCGGCCGCCCGGCGCGCGACTACTCCATGGCGACGGGCCCCGGCGGCGGCATGCTCGAATTCCATATCCGCGCGATGGACGACGGCGAGGTGTCCAACTTCGTCCGGGACGAGATATCCGAGGGCGACAGGGTTGCGGTCGAGGGGCCTTACGGAGCCGCCTATCTGCGCGAGGCGCATCGCGGGCCGATCCTCGCCATTGCCGGCGGCTCGGGCCTGGCGCCCGTCAAGGCGATCATGGAGACGGCGCTCGCCAGGGACATGCCGCAGCCCATCTACTTCTACTTCGGCGTGCGCGGCGAACGCGACGTCTATCTCGAGGAGGAACTCGCCGGCCTGGCGTCGAAGCACGAGCGGCTTCGCGTCCAGATCGTGCTGTCGGAGCCGGAGGGCGGCACCGACCGCCGCACGGGCTTCGTGCATGAGGCCGTGGCGGCCGATTTCGACGACCTCGACGGCTGCAAGGCCTATCTCGCCGGACCGCCGGTGATGGTCGAGGCGGCGACCGAAATGCTGGAGGTCCGCGACATGCGCCCGGAAGACATCCACGCCGACGCCTTCTACACCGAAGCGGAGAAGGCCGCGCTCAATGGCTGACCGGCTCAGGATCGCAAGCTGGAACGTGAACTCGGTCCGGCTGCGCATCGACGGCGTCGAGCGCCTGGCGGCCGAGCGCGCGCCCGACGTGCTCTGCCTCCAGGAGGTCAAGGTCGAGAGCGACCGCTTCCCGGTCGAGCCCTTCCATGCGCTCGGCTACCGCCATTCGGTGCTCTACGGCATCAAGGCCTATCACGGCGTTGCGATCTTCTCCCGCCTGCCCATCGAAGAGGGCGGCACGCGCGACTGGTGCGGGCGCTCGGACGGGCGCCACGCATTCGCCACCGTGGCGGGCGTCGAAATCCACAACTTCTACGTGCCGGCCGGCGGCGACGAGCCGGACCCCGAGGTCAACGACAAGTTCGCCCACAAGCTGGACTTCCTCCGCGAGATGACGGACTGGTGGCAGGACCGGCGCGACGGCGGCGCGCGCCGGGTGATGGTCGGCGACCTCAATATCGCGCCGCTGGAAACCGATGTCTGGTCGCACCGCCAACTCCTCAAGGTGGTGAGCCACACGCCCGTCGAGGTGGAGCATCTCGCGGCGGTGCAGGCGTCGCACGACTGGACCGATGTCGTGCGCCGCTTCATTCCGCCGGACCAGAAGCTCTACAGCTGGTGGAGCTACCGGGCGCGCGACTGGTCCGCGTCCGACCGCGGCCGGCGCCTGGACCATATCTGGGCGACGCCCGCGCTCTCGAACGCACTGGCGGGCGCGGAGGTGCTGCGCGACGCGCGCGGCTGGCAGCGCCCCTCCGACCACGCGCCGGTCATCGCCGATTTCGACCTGTCCGCGGTCTAGGCCGCCGCTTGCGACAATCCGCTTGATGAGATTGGGGACAATCTCGTTTACATTGGGGCCTTGGCTACATATAGTGTACGCCGAAGCGTTGGATGCTACAGGTTGATGTTCCGAGCGTCCTGACGCGCTTCTGACCGGAGTATGGAAACGCGGTGTACCATCTGTGGCCGCCCAGCAGGGTGCTTCACCTGCTGCCGCCTGAAAAAGCGCACAATGCAGCGCTTCGGCTCCTCCAATTTTCTCCTTTCCGCCTGCGGCCCCCGGCGCTGCCCGTGCGCAGCGCGGGCATCGAGGTCGCCAATCCGGTCGGCCTGGCTGCCGGCTTCGACCGGCACGGAGAGGTCGTCCGGGGCGCGCTCGGTCTCGGGTTCGGCTTCGTCGAGATCGGGGGCGTCACCCCGAAACCGCAGCCGGGCAATCCGCAGCCCCGCCTGTTCCGCCTTGCGGCCGACCGGGCCATCGTCAACCGCATGGGCTTCTACAGCCACGGCGCGGCCGCCGTCGCCGGGCGGCTGGAACGCTACCGCGACCGGGGCGGCAGAGGCACGGTCGGCGTCAATCTCGCCAAGAACAAGGCCAGCGAGGACGCCGCCAGGGATTATGCCGCGGTGGCGCGGGCGGTGGCGGGCCTCGCCGACTTCGTCACCGTCAACGTGTCGTCTCCCAATACGCCGGGCCTGCGCGCGCTGCAGACGGAAGGCGAACTTCGCCGCATCGTCGAGCGCGTGCGCAAGGCCGCGCCGTCGGGCACGGCGCTCTGGGTCAAGCTCTGCCCGGACCTGGACAGGGCGCACCGCATGGCGTTGGGGCAGGCGCTGGCGGCAATGCCCGTCGAGGGTGTGGTCATCTCGAACACGACCGTTTCCAGGCCCGCTGGGCTCCGCTCGCCGGAACGCGGGGAGCAGGGCGGCCTCAGCGGCCCGCCGCTGAAGGCGCTCGCCACCGAGGCCCTGCGCGATATCCGGGCCGCGACCGACGGCAGGATCGACCTGATCGGGGTCGGCGGCATCGGGAACGCGGAAGATGCGCTGGAGAGGATCGAAGCCGGCGCGTCCCTGGTGCAGTTCAACACCGCGCTCATCTATGGCGGCAGCCTGCTGCCGTACCGGATCGCGCGCGACCTGGCCCGCAGCATGGAAGCCGCCCGCCGGACCGAACCTGTTGCGCCGGTGCCGGCCTTCCCCTCCGTCGCGCCGCAATAGCGCCGGACACTGGCCGTGCGCGCCACCGAAATCGTCTCCGGCCTTGCGCCGCTGGCAGACCGCTACGACGCCTATCTCGTCGATCTCTGGGGCTGCCTGCATGACGGCGTCCGGCCCTTCCCGGCGGCGCTCGATGCGCTGGAGCGGCTGCGCGCGGGCGGCGGCAAGCGGGTCTGCTTCCTCTCCAACGGCCCGCGCCGGATCGCCTCGCTCATCCGCCGCCTCGACGATATGGGCGTGCCGCGCGACCTCTATGATGCGGTCATGTCATCGGGCGAGTCGGCCTGGGCCGCGCTGAAGCACCGCAGCGACCCCTGGCATGCGCGGCTGGGCCCGCGCTGCCTGCATGTGGGGCCTGAGCGCGACAACGATGTGCGCGACGGCAACGGCCTCGACATCGTGGACCGGGTCGAGGACGCCGACTTCATCCTCTGCACGGGCATCGACGGCTGGGACGAGACCGTGGAGGACTACGAGCCGCTGCTGGCGGCGGGCGCGGCGCGGGGCCTGCCTATGGTCTGCGCCAATCCGGACCTCGTGGTGCATATCGGCGAGAAGCTCTCGCTCTGCGCGGGGTCGCTGGCCGTCCGCTATGTCGAGCTCGGCGGCGA
>JAJECZ010000269.1 GCA_022821735.1 Alphaproteobacteria bacterium
GACGATATCCACGAGGTTGTGCAGCTCGGCCACACCCCAGAAGACGCTGTCGAACCCCAGCCGAAGTTCCCAGGAATCCTCGTCCCAGTCCCCGAAGGTCAACAGGTAGGCTTCGCGCAGGTCCCCGTGGGTGCGCTCCGAATCGGCGCTGTCATATCGAAAGAACGGGGTGAAGGTGAAACCGGTGTTTTGTCCGACCTCTCCGTAAAGCGTCGGCTCGACAACCAGCCCGCCGGTGCTTGAACGCTGGTCCGGGAAAGCCGGCGATTCCGGATACCACCGCGCCTGCAAGCTCACTTCGCCCGAAAGGTCGAGCATCTGCGCCTCGGCGCCTGTGGCGGCCGTGAGCAGAAGGGCCGCAATTGCGCAGCCGAAGCGCATCACCGCACGCGTCGAAGCGCCGGTTGGGTGAATTCGCTGTCCTGGAGATTGTTGCGGAAGCGAAACCCGCTCCACTTGAGCACCGTGCTCGCGCCGGTCAGGTGGTTCACCATCGTCTGTTCCCCCGCCCGCCAGTACCGGTCCAGATATTGCCGATAGTTCACAAGGGAGAGCGTCTTCAGGTGCGAACCCTTCCGGTCGTATAGTTCCATCTTCCATGTTCGCAGTTCGCCCGTATCCTGCCAGACGACCTTGCGGCTGTATCCGGAGTCCTTGTCCAGCGGAACCTGCTCGGTCACCGTGCAAGCGAGTTCGCCGCAGGGCTCGTCGCGAAGATATTTGTAAGTGTATTCCTCCACCTCGGGCGAGCTCATGTCTTCGTAGGAAAACTCGCTGCCCATGAACGACCCCGAACGCCGCGACGCGTTGATGCGTTTCACCCTCTTGAGCGCCGGCAGATAAAGCCACTGGTCGTCCCGGGTGTTGATGTGGGCGTGGGTCAGGAGGGCGGTTCCCTGTACGTCCCGCGGCCGGTCGAACACGAACAGGCTCTTGTCTCCGTCCCCCGGCACCTCCAGCACCTTGAAGCGCATCCGGCGCACACTCTCCCGGCCGTGCCGGTCGCGCAGCACCATCGTCAGTCCGGCGGTAAAATCCCCGAAGCCGTCACTGCGGGCGCTGGCTTCGCGGGCGATCCTGAGGCCCTTCTCCTCCAGCGTTTCCGCCTGGGCGGGAGCGTCTGCAACCGGCAGGCAGACGCATGTCAGCATCAGCGGTAAGGCGATAAACGCGACGCTCCGGGAGCGGGGCGAAGCTGTTGTCAGGGGACCCGTATAAGGCATGCCGCATTGTACCTTCGTCCACGGGAGATGGCGAACCTGTACGCCCGCGGCTGAACTTTCCGGAAAACCGGTTCCAGCCCGCTCGATAAAGCCTCGCAGGGCGCTCGAAACTTGACATTGCGGCACGACCGAATTAGGGTCCCGCAGCGTCAATTGGCGCCGTGCACTACGCGGAGCAAAGGAGATTGCCATGAGAAGTGGCGATGAAATGCTTCAGCAGATTGTCGAGAAGTCCGCCCTGGATACCGATTTCAGGCAACAGCTTCTCGCCGATCCGAAGACGACCATCAGTCGGGAACTGGGCATTACGATTCCCGATTCGATGACTATCAAGGTCCACGAGAGCGACATGCAGACAGTGCATCTCGCCCTGCCGCCGGACCCGAATATCACCGAAGAGCAGCTCGAAGCCATCTCGGCCGGTCTCTGCTGCTGCTGGTGAGCCGGAGGGCCGGCGCCTAGCGCCGGCAAGGATGCGCAACGACCCGGTTCCGCATCCGCGCATGTTTGGGGGCCCCCCGTACCGATCGGTGGCGGGGGGTTTGCGCGTCAAGCGGGAGGCGATTTCGACGCGAACGGATCGCGCGTTAATCGCAGACCGCTCCGGAAATCACCATGAATGTATAAGCCTTGGCCTCTCGCAGCCGATCCCCGGAAACGACCAGTTTTATGTGGTGAATGCCGCGCAACAGCACATAACGCCCCGACTTCGCAAACAGCGTTGCGGGCCTCGAAACCCAGTCGGCAAGCGCCGTGAGTTTCTCCGGAACGACAATGTCCTCGTGGCTCAAGGCTTCGAGAAACGGGTCCCAGTCGGTCAGGCCGTCGAGCCAGTAACGTGAGTCTTTCGTATATCTCTGCCTGACGATGAGGGTCAGGCCGAGCGCCGGGCCGAGACCGTCTTCCCGCACGTCGATATTCACCCCGCTCCTGACAATATTCGCGCGTTCCCTGAAGCGGGACATCACGGAATCGACAGCGGAAATATCGCCCGGCCAACCCGTGTTCGTGAGATAGGAACACACTTCCCGCTGCAACTTGAAGCCCATGACCGCCAGCCGGATCGATCGCGACCGGGACGGGAATATGCCGAAGGAATCCATGCGGGTGTCTTCCGGCTGCGCCAGGTAAGCGCGTTCGACATTCTTCCGCTCCGCCCCGGCTATCTCCCAGCCGATGCAGGAAGCGAGTGCATCGACCACCATGCCGACATCATTCGCCTGGCCGCCCGCGCCGACGATGGGGCGTTCGCCGGGCCGCAGGAACATTCCCGGCAACGAGGATTCACCGTCCTGCGTCGGGCTGATGTCATATTCCAGCATCAGCTTGCGGCCGACAATTTCGCGCAGCGGCGAGTTTGCGGCTTCCATTCGCTCAAACAGCCGCGCGACCGCTTTCGCGGTCCCGTCCGTCTCGTCAGTCCGCGCACGCTCCAGGAAAACCGCCGCCGCCCTCGTTCCGCTTGCCAGGGAAACGCCGAAATCCGCCGTCGGCCCCGGTTCATGCAGCGGCAATTCGAAACCGAACGGAAGAGCGCCCATCGTGATGGGAAGTTTGCCGGCGCATTCGAGTATGAGGTCCCATTCCGGAGCCCCGATTAGGACCGGCGAAATCCTGTTCCGAAAATGCCCGAGCAAATCGCCCATTGTGCCGCCTTCCCGGGCGAGCCGGTCCTGGGTGAGCGTGACGGCGTCATCGATATCCATGATGTCTCCTCACGCGATCACAGGAGCAGGATTCAAATCGGCTTCGGCCAGAGGCCGCTCGCGGCGGCCCATGCTGACAGGCACGTCATACAGGCGCCCCGGGGCGAATCTTGCCCAGAAATGGCGCATGCCCGGCACGATGACCCGCACCACAGGCATGCCGATATCGGGACAGGTCTGATCCAGAACCAGCAATTCCATGCCGCTGGCTTCGACGAGCGAGCGGCAATGTTCGACATCTTCGCGCGTGTCCGCCGACTCGACCGCCGGATATTGCGAAGCCACGCGGAGCGGCAGGTCTGCCGCCGGCGCCAGCCAGGAACACTCGGTGAGTCGGGCGGTCTTCCACCACCAGAGCGCCAGCGGATCGTCGATTGTGGGCCAGCCGCTGCCCTTCCCGGGATGTGGCAGCCAGGTAAGACACTGGTTCAACTCGCAAATTGCTCGCAGCGCCGCGACACGCGGATCGGCGTGGGCGCCGGCGCCGTAGATGATGTCCTCCGTCGGAGCGTCCGGTCTGCGCGAAAGCGCAACGAAGACGGGAATGCCGAGATCGGAGGTCACGTCGAG
>JAJECZ010000380.1 GCA_022821735.1 Alphaproteobacteria bacterium
ATCGTGCGCAAGTCCTACGGCGTCGCCGCCGCCGCGCATTACGGTCCCGGCGTCTACATTCTGGGCTGGCCGTCCGCCGAGATGGGCGCCCTGCCGCTCGAAGGGGGCGTGGCGGTCGCCTTCGGACGGGAGATCGCTGCCGCCACGGCCCCGGAGGCGAAACGCGCCGAGATCGAGGCGCGCATGGCCGCGACGCTCTCTCCGGCCAGGCGCGCGGAGAGCTTCTCCATGCACGAGCTCATCGACCCGCGCGAGACCCGGCCCATGCTGTGCGAGTGGGTCGAATGGAGCCAGCAGCAGCTCGACGCCTGCCGAGGCCCCTCCCGCTTCGCCATCCGCCCGTGAGGCGCGCGCGGTCGCTACTCAGGATGAAGGGAAGGCTGAGGCAGGCGGCGCGGGTTGCTTCCCTACCTCCCTTCCCGCTCGCGGGAGGGGCCGGGGGCGGGACCGGGGCGGCGCGCGGGCAACCTCACGCATTTGCGGCCGAGGGCTTTCTGCGTCGCGCGGATATCCTCGAAAATGGCTCCGATATCGTAGTCGAACCGCGCCGCATGCTCGTCGCGCACCGCGTGGAGCTCCGCGATGACCGGATCGGTTTCAGTTGTCTTCACCACCATACTCCCGCAGTTCGCCGGGCGTGCAGACAACCGGCGGCTCATATCCGGCCTGTCGGCAAACGTCCTCGATTCGCGACCGCATCGCCGCATTGGCAATGTGCCGGAAGTTCCATGTTACCAGATAATCGACGTTGTTGACGGCGGCAATGGCGATGTGCGCAGCGTCGTCGCCGGCCCGGCGGGGGACCGCACCGGCTTCCAGAAGCCGTCGGGCCAAGGCCTCGGACTCCGCCGTCGCATCGAGGATAACGACGCCGTCGAGCGCCGACAGCCGGGAACGGGCTGCAACCGGGTCTCCCGCGCCGGCTTCCGAGATGACAAGCGCCGATGCGACGAGATCGAATCTGCCCGGTGCACCGCGCCACCAGGCGCGCGTTATTTCCCGGTATGCGGCGGCCACCGTACTGCGCGACGGCCGCGCGGTCAGGTAGCTGACGACCGATGTTTCGATATACGCTACCGGCTTCATGCGCAGGTTTCACCCGTCGGGCAAGGGAGGCCGTTCGAGCGTCGATATAATCCGATTCGCCGCGCCGGCCCTTTTTTCTCTCCTTCCCCTCCCGCGGCGAGGCCCCCGTCTATTGCAGTGACGGCAGACGAGGCCGCCCCTTTACAGTCACCTCGACCGGAGCGAAGCGGACGCGCCCGGACGCCCTTGGCTATCCGGTGAGACAGCCGCCTAATCCCGTCATCCCTTGCGCCTTCGAGTTCGACTATAATGCTTGCTCGTGAATTCAAGACAAGGATACAGGAATGAGCACCGACAATGCCCGGATTGAAGGCGAACCGGTCATCGAAGTCGATCTCGGGGGCAACGGAGGAAGTGTCGCATTTCATACTCTCGAAGAGGTTAAAAGGTGGATTGATCGAGAATTAGTGGCATGGGATAGGCATGAACTTCGTGAAATGCGCAGTCCTGCAATCGGATATATACTCCAACGACAACTTCAATTGCCTCATGTAATAAGAGAATCACTTGAGAAAATTAAGGAAATGCAAGGTGACGAGCAGCATACAGCGTTGAAGTCGATCAAGAACCAATTCGAACAGTATGCCGACTATCGTTCATTGTATTCGGCAAGCCAGGTTGGCGATGAAATATTGATGATGATTCAAAACAAGCAGTTATTTTTGGCTATAGGAGCTCTGGCCTCCAATCTTGGAATACCCGCTAGCGATCTGGTACGTGGATGGCATTCGAAGGAGGGAGAACTCGGCGTTGTTCTATCGGGATACGCCCTGTGCCATACATCGAATATGGTGCGACGCTCCGATCTCGCCGAGCACAGGCGCCGCATGGAAATACAATTGAATCACCTCGACAATATCAGGAGGCAAGCGGCAAACGACCAAGATCAATTAAAGACACGCGTAACTAATACGATTGAGGAATCTACTCAAGCTCTGAAGAGAGAGCAAGCCGGTTGGGCTACTTTTTCTGATACCACTCAAAATGATTGGAAGACCATTCGGGATACTTTTGAAAGCCAATTAAGGCTGGAATCTCCAGTAAAATACTGGCGAAAACGGGCCGATGATACGTCGAAGATCGCTAAGAGGTCGTTGATAGCGTTTGTAGCCACCGCACTTGCGATCATCGGTAGTCTCGTTGTCTTCGGTCCAGAATTGCTCGAGCGCGTTTCAGCAATAAAAAATGCCGGGCCTTTCACCACTCTGGCTTTCGTATCGATCCCTGCGCTGACCGCCTTGTGGGTCCTAAAGCACGCCGCTCGATTGTTCGTCACGAACAGCGAACGGAGCGCGGATGCAAGGTTACGGGAAACGATGACGACGACGTTCCTCGCGCTGACCAAAGAAGGTGCGGCTGAAATCGACCGGGACGAACGACTCCTGATTCTTGAGGCGCTTTTCAGACCTCCCGCACCGGCACCGTCCGACGACGGTCATTGGGCCGGCTTATCCGCGCTGCTGTCCCGGCGGAATTCCTAGCTCTTAGCCTCCGCGCACCGGCGGGAGCGGCGGAAGCGCAGGCGGATGCTCCTTATTCCGCGGCCAGCACTTTCGACAAGGCGAATACAACCGCGATGGCGATGTCGGCATTTGCAATCGTAATCCCGACCGCGAACTTGTAGAGCGCCCGGTAAAGGTCCGCCTTGGTCGCCAACTCATTACGGCTGGCGTCGGCAGCTTCGCACGCAACCTTATGCGGCGGCTTCCGCATGTTCGCGCTTCAAGCCCGCGTCTTCGAGCGCGCGAGCCGCCCGCAAGCCGAACGAACACAGAAAACTGTTACCCATGTATCCGGTCCAATCTGTTACCTATCTATCCGGTTTGTACCAGGGGCAGGCGGCCGTGGAGCGCGCCGCCGCTCTCCCCATCCTCATCCTGAGCAGCGCCGGCCTTCGCCCCGCGTATCGAAAGCCGGTCCTGAGCCTGTCGAAGGGGACGGCTGCCGGCAGTTCGGGGCGGGTCCCTTCGATACGCGCCGCTCCCGGCTGACGCCGCAAGCGGCGCTACTCAGGATGAGGGTCGGTGGGGGCAGGCCCCTCTTCGTCGCCCCGGACCGCGATCCGGGGGCAGGAGGCTGCTTGCAATTTGCTGTCAGCAATGGCAAAGTGCGGTCATGCCGGTGCAGATCACGATAAGGGGCGTTGCCGAGGAGGTTCGCGACGAACTGGCGCTGCGGGCGGCCGAGCGTCGGCAGTCCATGCAGGAATTCCTGCGTTGCGAACTGGAGCGCATAGCGTCCCGCCCGTCCGTCGAAAGCTGGTTGCGGGGCGTGCGGCAGCGCAAGGAGGCGGCCGGCCGCCGCGTGCGGCCTTCGGACATTTTGCGGGCCCGGGACGCGGACCGCAAGTGAACGCCGTCGTCGATGCGTCCGCGGTCGTCGCGGCGCTGGTCGACTCCGGCCCCCACGGCGAATGGGCGGAAGCGGCCGTGGCTGCGAACGCCCTGGCCGCGCCGGAACTCGTGCTGGCGGAGTCCACCGATATCCTGCGCCGCATGGAGCGGGCGGACATCCTGTCCCGGATCGAGGCGAACGGGGCGCAGGCCGACCTGCTCGGAATGGAGGTCGAACTGTTCCCCTTCGCCCCGTTCGCCCGCCGGGTCTGGGAACTCCGCAGCAACCTGACGGGCTACGACGCCTGGTATGTGGCGCTGGCCGAAGCGCTGGACTGCCCGCTTCTGACGCTGGACCGGAGGCTCTCGCGCGCGCCCGGCCCGAAATGCGCTTTCATCCTCCCGGCGCCGTCCCGGCCGGCGGGTTAGCGCGACGGCGGCGCCGACGCCGCCATTCGTAACGTTCGCCGCGTCCGGCGCGGCGACGGCGCAAGGGGGCCGGACCGCCAGGCCGGCGGGGGAGCGCCGGGGAAGAGCCGGGCCGCTCAGGATTCGTCGTATGACCCGCCGCGATCCTGCGGCAGCGGCCCGCCATGGGGAGCCAGTATCTCGCCGGCCAGGGCCCCGTCGATCGACATGGTCTCCATGCATGCCCTCAGACGGTCGGGGTCCCGGATTCGCCCGACCGCACCCCGGAAGGCATGGTCGACTGTATCGCCATAGGCGCCGCGGGCGAGGTTCCATGCCTCGTCGGGTATTTCGCCCCAACGCGAGATCATCATCGAAAGGTCGATGATGTCACGGTTCATGACCGCCGGATCGGTCCACCGGTCCGTGTTTGCGAGCAGCTTCTCGGCATACATGTGGACGCGGCTGAGGACGGGAACCGGGGAACGGCGGCCACGGTCGTCCCCGGCAAGGTCTATCCGGCTTTCGCTGACGATCTCGAACCGTATCGGGATACCTCCGACTTCCAGGGCGGTGCGAATGCCGTACCGGTCCGTCCGTATCTGCCGAAGCGGCTCGATTCCGGACCTCGACTCGAACAATGCGTCGAGTCCGGCCCTGAAAACCTCCTGCCGCAGCCTTCGGTATCCCTGTCTGGACGAGCAAAGGAAGTCGACATCCTCGCTTTCCCGGTATTCGTCGAGTTCGAGAGCGATGGCCGTTCCGCCGCCGAAGAAACACTCCGCCTGCCGGAACAGGTCTCCGTCCAGGCCCTCCAGGACATGCAGGATCGCGTTATGGCGCGGACGGCGGAACACGGGGGGTCACGTCGGCATGAATACGCCGTTGCCGTGGCTTTCGACCAAGGCGTCGATCAACCGGCGCTCATCCTCCGTCAGCGCGCCCCGGTCGACGAACCGCCAGTTGCGCTCATAGAGCGAAAGGGCTTCCTCGCCGGTCACGGTCTTCGCATCCGGACGGCTCCAGCAAAGCAGGCGAAGTTCGGGATATCTGTCCAGATCGATTTGCATGGTCCCCATTATCGGGCCGCGGCCGCAGGAATTCCAGACTTCTCCCCTCCCGGTCTCCGCTGTTGCGGCCCACCGGCCGCGGCGGGCAGCCCTACCGCTCCGTCCACCGCTTCCACGGCTTCCGCCGGGGGCGGCCGAGGCGGCGGGCGCGGTCCAGGCCGTGACGCTTCAGGAAGTTCTGCACCGTGGCCGCGTGGAACGGGACCCCCTCGGCGGCGAGCGCATCGCGCAGCCCGTACATGGAAATCGCCGGGCGCGCCTCCAGGATGCGAAGGATGCGCTCGCGCTCAGGCTCGATCCGCGAGGCGCTGCCGCCCATGCGTTCGCGCCGCACATGGCCCTGCTCGCGGAAGCGCTGCACCCAACGGCAGACGCTGGACACCGCCAGCCCGAACCGCCGGGCGGCGGC
Organism: Alphaproteobacteria bacterium; assembly: GCA_022821735.1. Lineage (GTDB taxonomy): Bacteria > Pseudomonadota > Alphaproteobacteria > Bin95 > Bin95 > Bin95. The sequence continues at coordinate 5,307 of JAJECZ010000380.1, forward strand.
CGACGCGCTCATGCCCTCCTCCACCACCGCCGCCACCGCCCTGATCCGCAGCTCCTCGCCGACCGGGCGGCCCCGCCCCGGCCGCCGCAGCGCGCCCGCCGGTCCGCTCTTCGATCCATCCATCTTCGTGCTTCCTCCTTGTTCCGCCGCGCCGACGCGGCTCTCGCTAAATCCGCCGCACGCGGACGGCTCTCGTTTAAGTCCGCCGCGTCGGCGCGGCCTCCGTGAACGTTCCAACCCGAACCCGATTCCCCGGCCCTCCGGCCGCGCAGGCAGACCGCGACAACCGGCCGCCGGGCCGGCCTCTCCCCTCGCCGCCGCGGGGCGGCGGGTTCGCGGCAGAGGTCCGGAAAAGGTGGCTTGCGCGGCTGCGCCGGCCCATCAGGTCCAGGTCATGGCCCTTTCGCTCCGTCCAGGGATGTCTTGGAACATATATAGAACTTATGGGAGAAATGTCAAGCGCATTGCCGCCGCGCCGGCCGGCGGCGGCCGTCCTTCGATACGCGCCGTCCTTCGCGGGGCGAAGGCCGGCGCTACTCAGGATAAGGGACGGGACAGGCCCTCTTCGTGGCCTCTGCTCCCGCCGGGGCGCGGGGGCGGGCGGAGGCCGTGACCCCGGTGAGAAATCCGGGCTAGCATGGAACCCGGCGCCGGCGCCCCGGCCGGCGGGCCCCGAGGAGGTGACGCACATGCCCTTTCTGACGGAGCAGCGCGGCCATGTCGCAATTGCGACGCTGAGCCGCCCGGAGGCCCGCAACGCCTGGGGGCAGGACTTCTATGACGGCATCGCCGAGTGCTTTCCCCGCTGGGCGGACGACGACAGCGTGCGCGCGGTGGTGGTGACCGGCGACGAGGAGGGGCGCGCCTTTTCTGCCGGGGCCAACCTGAAGGACCCGAACACCCACGCCATGCCGCCGGTTGCCGAGTTCGTCAAGAATCTGTCGAAGCGGGAGCGCTTTCCGTTCGACGTCTTCATGGACTTCCCGAAGCCGATCGTCGCCGCGGTCAACGGCTACGCCATCGGGATCGGCTGCATCCTGACCTTCTGCTGCGACCTCGTCGTGGCCGGCGACCGGGCGGAATGGCGGCTGCCGCAGACCGCGCTCGGCATCCTGCCCGCCTATGGCGGCTCCGTGCGCCTTGCGCGGCTCGTCGGCAAGGGCCTCGCCATGCGGCTCGCCATGGGCTTCCCGCTGGGCGGCGAAGAGGCGCACCGCATCGGCCTCGCCCAGTGGCTGGTGCCGCATGAAGAGCTGATGGGCAAGGCGATGGACGTGGCCGAACATGTCGCCGCGCTGCCACCGCTGGCCGTCCGGCTCACCAAGGAATCGCTCAACCGCGGCATGGACATTCCGAACCTCAAGGATGCCGCGCTCGTTGACCTTTACCGGTTCATGACGCTGGAATTGACCGAAGACAAGGAAGAAGCCCACAGCGCCTGGCGAGAGCGGCGCACGCCGAATATCAGGGGCGTCTGACCGGGAAAGGAGAATGGCTGCCATGTCTTTCGAGATACGCCCGCTGCCGGGGGTGACCGGCGCGGAGGTGATCGGGTTCGACATT
>JAJECZ010000351.1 GCA_022821735.1 Alphaproteobacteria bacterium
TCACGTAGGGGGTCAGCAGGTCCACCACCTTGATGCCCGTCACCAGCTGCTCCGCCTCGGTGGACTGGTCCACGAAAGGCGGCGCCGGGCGGTGGATCGGATAGCTCTTGGCGGTTTCGACCGGGCCGCGCTCGTCGATCGGCTCGCCGATCACGTTCATGATCCGCCCGAGCGTCTCGGGGCCGACCGGCACGGCGATGGCGCTGCCGGTATCGACCGCCTCCTCGCCGCGCACGAGCCCTTCGGTCGTGTCCATGGCGACGGTGCGCACGATGTTCTCGCCCAGATGCTGCGCCACTTCGAGCACCAGCGTCCTGTCCCCGCGATCGACGTGGAGCGCGTTCAGGATCGGCGGGATATCGCCCTCGAAACGGACGTCCACGACGGCGCCCAGAACCTGACTGATGCGGCCGACCGCATTCCTGGCCATCTTTGCTGCTCCTAGACTGCTTCGGCGCCGGAGATGATCTCGATCAGTTCCTTCGTGATCATCGCCTGGCGGGTGCGGTTGTACTGCAGGGTGAGCCGGGCGATCATCTCGCCGGCATTGCGGGTGGCGTTGTCCATGGCGGCCATGCGCGCGCCATGCTCTGAGGCCGCGTTCTCCAGAAGCGCGCGATAGACCTGCACGGAGACATTGCGCGGCAGCAGGTCCTCCAGGATCGCCTCTTCGTCCGGCTCGTAGATATAGACGGCGGAAGGTCCGCCGGCATCGGCGCTCTCGTCCCGTTCCGGCAGCGGCGCCGGCACCAGCTGCTGGACCGTTACCTCGTTGCTGATCGCGGACTTGAACCGGGCATAGACCATGGCGCAGACATCGAACTCGCCCTCGTCGAACATGGTGCGCACCCGCTCGGCGATGGCGTCCGCCTCGGCGAATTCGACCGAGCGGCGCCCGACGCCCTCGATGACATCGACGATCTTGGTCCCGTGCAGGCGGCGAAGCTGGTCCCGCCCCTTGCGGCCGACGCAGAGGATGCGTACCGTCTTGCCCGCGCCCTCCAGCTCCTCGATTAGCTCGCGCGCGCGGCGCACGATGCCGCCGTTGAAGCCGCCGCAAAGCCCCCGGTCGGCGGTCGCCACAACGACCAGATGCGTCCTGTCGTCCCCGCTGCCGGCCAGCAGTTTCGGCGCCCCGGCGCTGCCCGCCATAGACCCGCCGAGCGAGCCCAGCATCCGCTCCATGCGCTCGGCATAGGGCCGCGCGGCCTCGGCAGTCTCCTGGGCCCGGCGCAGCTTGGCGGCCGCCACCATCTTCATGGCCGAGGTGATCTTCTGCGTCGCGCGGACGCTGGAGATGCGGTTGCGCAGGTCCTTGAGGCTGGGCATGGCGGCGGCGGGCGCTCAGGCGAAGGTCTTGGCGAAGGCGGCGACGATCCCGTCCACTTCCTTCTCGGTGTCGTCGTCGAGGTCGCCGGTCTCGTCGATGCGCGCCATCAGCTCACCGTGGCGGGCCTTGATCTCGCCGAGCAGGCCCTCCTCGAAGCGGGTCACGTCGCGCACACCGATGCCGTCCAGGTAACCGCGTACGCCGGCGAAGATCGCCACCACCTGCTCGGCCACGCTGCGCGGCGCATACTGGCCCTGCTTCAGCACTTCCGTGAGGCGGGCGCCGCGGGCCAGAAGCTGCTGCGTCGAGGCGTCGAGGTCGGAGGCGAATTGCGAGAAGGCCTCCATCTCCCGGAACTGCGCAAGCTCCAGCTTGATGCGCCCCGCCACCTTCTTCATCGCCTTCGTCTGCGCGGCGGAGCCGACGCGGCTGACCGAGAGGCCGACATTGATGGCCGGGCGCACGCCCTTGTAGAACAGGTCCGTCTCCAGAAAGATCTGCCCGTCCGTGATCGAGATCACGTTGGTCGGGATAAAGGCGGAGACGTCGTTGCCCTGGGTCTCGATCACCGGCAGCGCGGTCAGCGAGCCGGCGCCGTGGCCGTCCGCCATCTTGGCGGCCCGTTCCAGCAGGCGCGAATGAAGGTAGAAGACGTCGCCCGGAAACGCCTCGCGGCCCGGCGGGCGCCGCAGCAGCAGCGACATCTGGCGGTAGGCGGTCGCCTGCTTGGACAGGTCGTCATAGACGATCACCGCATGCATGCCGTTGTCGCGGAAATACTCGCCCATGGCGCAGCCCGAATAGGGCGCCAGGAACTGGAGCGGCGCGGGGTCGGAGGCCGTGGCGGCGATGACGATGGAGTATTCCATCGCGCCGTATTCCTCGAGCGTCTTGACCACCTGGGCCACGGAGGAGCGCTTCTGGCCGACGGCGACATAGATGCAGTAGAGCTTCTTCGACTCGTCGTCGCTCTCGTTTATCTGCTTCTGGTTGATGAAGGTGTCGATGGCGACCGCGGTCTTGCCGGTCTGCCGGTCGCCGATGATGAGCTCGCGCTGGCCGCGCCCGATGGGCACCAGGGCGTCGAGCGCCTTCAGGCCGGTCTGCATCGGCTCGTGCACCGACCGGCGCGGGATGATGCCGGGCGCCTTGACCTCGACCAGCCGGCGCTCGGTCGATTCGATCGGGCCCTTGCCGTCGATGGGGTTGCCGAGCCCGTCCACGACGCGGCCGAGCAGGCCCTTGCCGACCGGGACATCAACGATCGCCGAGGTGCGCTTGACGAGGTCGCCCTCGTGGATGTCGCGGTCCTCGCCGAAGATCACCACGCCCACATTGTCAGCTTCGAGGTTGAGCGCCATGCCGCGCGTGCCGTCGGCGAACTCCACCATCTCGCCCGCCTGCACGCGGTCGAGGCCGTAGACCCGCGCCACGCCGTCGCCGACGGACAGCACCGTGCCGACCTCGGCGACATCGGCTTCGTCGCCGAAATTGGCGATCTCGTTCTTGAGGATCGCGGAGATTTCGGAGGCGTCGATATTCATGTCCCCTCAAGCCCCTTTCATGGAGAGTTCGAGCCGGCGCAGCCGGGAGCCGAGCGAGCTGTCGAAGAGCCGCGAACCGAGCCTGACGACCAGTCCGCCGAGAATGTCGGGATCGACCCTGAGGTCGATGGAAACCCTGCCGCCCGCGATGCCGCCGAGCGCCGATTCCAGCGAGCGGAGTTGCGCATCGTCGAGCGCGTGCGCCACGGTGACCTCCGCCGTCACCTCGCCCCGGCGCTCGGCCAGCACGGCGAGGAACCGTTCAGCGATCGCCTGGAGCGCGAACAGCCGGCCGTGCCGCGCGACGACGCCGATGAAATTGCGGGCGAGGTCCGAGAAGCCGGCCCGCTCCGCCACGGCCTGCATGGCGCGCGCGCGGTCCTCGCGGGCGATCAGCGGCGAGCGCACGAGATGCGTGAGTTCCGGGCTTCCCTCCAGCAGCGCCTTCAGCGCCTCCAGGTCTTCCGCGACCCTGTCCAGCGCCTTCCGCTCTTCGGCCAACTCCAGGAGAGCGGTCGCATAGCGCTCGGCGAGTGCGGAAACCGGTCCTGCCTGAAAAGCCACGAATAATGTCCCCGAATGCGTGCCGCCTTGGGTCCGCCGCCGCTCGAAAGCCCCGGCGAAAAGACGGCCGCCAAGCCAAGCGCAACGGGCGCGAGCCCGAGAGCGCCGCGCGGGCTTCCTGCTATCACAGCGCCCGCCGGAGCCGCAACCGAACCCCCCGCGACATATTGGCAAGGCGCCGCGAATATGGTGTCTATGTGGTGTTGAATTCGGGCGCTGCTGGCCTTACCTTGCGCACACCGGATTGAACCCCGAATGGAGGCCGCAATGGAAGTCGCCATACGCGAGGCGAAAGCGCGCCTCTCCGAACTCGTCGCCGCCGCCGGGAACGGCGAGCGCGTCGTCATCACGAAGCACGGCCGCCCGGCAGCCGAACTGGTCGCCTGCAAACCGCGCGGCGGCATCGATTTCGACAAGCTGGACAGGATACGGCAACGCCTCGGCATCGTCGGCGACGGCGAGCCCTGGCCGGAGGAGTGGAACGACCCGGCTTTCAGCCGGCAGGTGCTGGGGCTGGAAGACGAAGACGGGTAGCGGGGTGCGGATTCTCCTCGACACCCACTGGCTCTACGATTTCATGGAGGCTCCGGGGAAACTGCCGGCAATCGAGCAACGGCTGCTGGCCGACCCCAATACGCAACTGTTTTCGAGCGCCGTGTCGATCTGGGAAATGCGGCTCAAGTTCCATGCCCGTCACCGGGACGGCGCCCGCAAGGGCCGCTTCGACCCGAACGACCTGCTGGCGGCGCTGGAGGACCTGGCCATCCCGGTGCTCGCCATGACCCCGGCCCACGCCGCGCGGCCTCTCGAAACGCCGCTCCCCCACCGCGACCTGTTCGACGAACTGCTGCTCGTCCAGGCCCAGGAGGAAAGCCTCAGGCTGCTGACCCGCGACCGGCTTCTCCTCGGCCATCCGCTGGCGGTTTCGGCAGGCGCGGCGGCATAGCGTAGCGCCGGCCCCTCACATGAAGCTGTAGGGGTCCACGTCGATCTGGAGGGAGACGCTGGCGGGCAGGCGGACGGAGCCGAGCCAGGCGCGCAGCATGGGCTGCACGGGGCGCTCGCGCGGTGCCTTCAGGAGCAGGCGCCAGCGGTGGCGGCCGCGCAGCAGGGAGAGCGGCGCGGGCGCGGGGCCAAGCACGTCCGCTCCTCCGCCTTCGGGCGCGGCTCGGGCGAGCGCGCGGGCGGCCGCCTCCACAGCCGCCGCGTCGCGCGAGGCCAGCACCAGCGCCGCCAGCCTGCCATAGGGCGGCATGCCGGCCGCCCGGCGCCCCTCCCGCTCGGCCTCGAGGAACGCCTGCCGGTCGCCCGAGGCCAGCGCCTGCATCACCGGGTTCTCCGGCTGCCATGTCTGCACCAGCACGCGCCCCGGCCGCTCCGCCCGGCCGGCGCGGCCGGCGACCTGGGTAAGCAGCTGGTGGGTGCGCTCCGACGCCCGCAGGTCGCCGCCGGCAAGGCCCAGGTCGCCGTCCACCACGCCGACGGCCGTCAGCCAGGGGAAATGGTGCCCCTTGGCGGCGAGCTGCGTGCCGATAATGAGGTCGATCTCGCGCGCCTCCACCTTCTCCACGAATTCCGTGGCGGTGCGCGGCCCGCGCACGCTGTCGCTCGAAAACACGCCGAGCCGCGCCTCGGGAAAGAGCGCCGCCGCCTCCTCGGCGATCCGCTCCACCCCGGGCCCGCAGGCAATGAGGCTGTCCTCCGCCCCGCAGGCCGGGCACTCTGCGGGCGGCGGGCCGGCATAGCCGCAATGGTGGCATTGCAACCGCCCGACCAGCCTGTGCTCCACCAGCCAGGCGCTGCAATGGGGGCACTCGATCCGGTGCCCGCAGGCGTGGCAGAGCGTGAGCGGCGCATAGCCCCGCCGGTTGAGGAACAGCAGCGCCTGCTCGCCGGCATCGAGCGCGCTCCGGAGCGCCGCCTCCAGGGGCGCCGCCAGCCACTGCCCGCGCGGCAGCGGGCTCCGGCGCAGGTCGATCAGCGACACTTCCGGCAGGGCCGCGCGCCTGTAGCGCTCCGCCAGCCTGAGCCGCCGGTATCGCCCGGCCCGCGCATTCTCCTCGCTTTCGAGCGACGGCGTGGCCGAGGCGAGCACGACCGGCACGTCCTCCAGCCGGGCGCGCAGCACGGCCATGTCGCGCGCGTGGTAAGCGACCCCGTCCTCCTGCTTGAAGGCCGGCTCGTGCTCCTCGTCCACCACCACGACGCCGAGCGCCGGGAACGGCAGGAACAGCGCCGAGCGCGCGCCGACGACCACCCGCGCCCCGCCCTCCGCAACCGCCCGCCAGCCGGTGCGCCGCTCGCCGGGCGGCAGGTCCGAATGCCAGGCGAGCGGCCGCGCACCGAACCGCGCCTCGAAGCGCTGCATCCACTGGGCCGTCAGCGCGATCTCCGGCAGCAGGATGAGCGCTTGCCGGCCCCGCCGGAGCGCGGCCGCGACCGCCTCGAAATAGACCTCCGTCTTGCCCGCCCCGGCGACCCCCTCCAGGAGTGACACCGAGAAGCCCACCCCGCCGAGTTCGGATGCCGCCGCCGCCTGGTCGGCCGTCAGCGCGACGCGCGCGCCGTCCGGATCCGGGACGGCGAAGACGGGCCGGGGCGACAGCGCAACCGGCTCGACCGCGCCCAGCGCCGCGAGGCCCTTGAGGACCCCCGGCCCCGCCCCGGTCTCCCGGGAGATTTCGGCTGCCGTGAGCGCGCCGCCGCCTGCCAGCGCCTCCAGCACCGCCAGGCGCTGCGGCGTGGCGCGCATGCCGGGCGGCGCGGCATCGGCCAGCCGCCAGGCGGGGCGCGGCCTCGGCGGCTCCAGCGCCGCCGGCACGCTCAGCGCCATGCGCAGCACCGAACCGGGCGGCGAAAGCGTGTAGTTCGCGACCCGCGCGACGAAGCGGCGAAGGGCCGGGCGCATCGGCGGCACCTCGAACCGGCGGGCCACGGGTTTCAGGCGGCTCGCCTCGACACCGCCCGGCCCGTCGTCCCAGACGACGCCACGCACGAGGCGCCGTCCGAGCGGCACTTCCACAATGTCGCCCGGCGCGAGCGCCTCGCCGAGATAGTCGTAGGGACCCGGCAGCGGCAGCGGCAGCAGGACGGGCACGGTTATGGCGCGGTTCGAGGCGGACATGTATAGAGTCATAGCGTTTCGGACTGACGATAAGGGCGGGTTGCCATGAAATTCTTTGTCGATACCGCCGATCTGGCGGAGATCCGCGACATGGCCGGGGCCGGCATGGTCGACGGCGTCACTACCAACCCCTCGCTGATCGCGAAGAGCGGCCGCCCGCTGCTGGAGGCGATCGCCGACATCTGCGCCCTCGTGGACGGCCCGGTGAGCGCGGAAGTCACCGCGACCGACTATCCGACCATGCTGGCGGAGGGCCGGCGGCTCGCCGCCATTGCGCCCAATGTGGCGGTCAAGGTGCCGCTCACCGTGGACGGGCTGCGCACCTGCCGGGCGCTCGCCGACGAGGGCCGGACGGTCAACGTCACCCTCTGCTTCTCGCCGCAGCAGGCCCTGCTGGCGGCGCGGGCGGGCGCGGGCTTCATCTCCCCCTTCGTCGGACGGCTCGACGATCTCGGCCAGGACGGCATCGGCCTTGTGAGGGATATCTGCGAGATCTACCGCGCCTATGACGGCATCGGCACCGAGGTTCTGGCCGCTTCGGTGCGCGGCCCGCTGCATGTGGTCGAAGCCGCGCGCTGCGGCGCCCATGCGGCCACGGTTCCGCCGCAAATCCTCCGGCAGCTCTACCGCCATCCGCTGACCGATGCGGGGCTCGAGGCCTTTCTTGCGGACTGGCGCAAGACAGGCCAGTCGATCCTCGACCTGCCCGACGCCGCGGAATAGCCCGGTGTCCGAGCCCATGCCGGACGATGTCGCGGACTATCTGCGCCGCAACCCGGATTTCCTGCGCCGCCACCCGGAATTGCTGACCGCACTGGCGCCGCCGGGACGCGACGAAGGCGGCGTGGTGGATTTGCAGCGCGTCATGGTCGAGCGCGAGCGGCAGAACAACAGCGAGCTGCGCGAGGCGCTGCAGCAACTGCTCGATCTCGGAGCGAACAACCAGACCAGCATGTCGCGTGTCCACGACGCGGCCCTCGGCGCGGTCGGCCTGCGCCGTTTCGGGGACCTCGCCGCCCTCGTCGCCGGAGAATGGCCGGACCTTCTCGGCTGCGACGCGGCGATGCTCGCATTCGAGACGCGCGCCGAAGCGCTTCCCGCCGCTCCGGGCCTCGCCGCGCTTGCGCCGGGCCGGGTGGACGCCCTGGTCGGCGCCGGAGCCGCGCGCCTCGAAGGCGGGCTCCGGAGGGGCCCGCCGGAGATTTTCGGCGCGGCGGCGAATATGGTCGCGAGCCAGGCCCTGCTGCGCCTCGCTCCCGGGCCGCGCGTCCCGGCCGGCCTGCTGGCGCTTGCCTCGCGGAAGCCGGAGCACTTCCAGGCCGGGCAGGGAACCGAGCTGCTGATGTTCCTCGCGCGCACGATCTCCGCGCAAATCCCGGCGCTGATCGACCCCCCGGAAGCGCTATGACACCGGACACCGCCCGTTTTCTGAAGGACTGGCACGACTGGCTCGCGCATGAGCGCGGTTTCTCCGGGCACACGGTCTCCGGCTACCGGCGCGACGCGGACGACTTCCTGGCGTTCCTGGAAGACTATACGGGCGAACCCGTCTCGCCCGCCGGCCTGGCGAAGATCGAGCCGCGCGACATCCGCGCCTGGCTCGCCGAGCGCGCCCGCGGGGGGATGGGCGCCGCATCCCGCGCCCGTGGCCTCTCGGCGCTGCGCAGCTGGTTGCGGTGGCTGGCGCGCCGCGGCGTAGGCGACGCAGCGGCGCTCACGGGCATCCGCACACCCAAACTGCCGCGCCCGGTGCCGAAGGCGCTCGCGCAGGACGAGACCGATCGTCTGCTCGCCGCGCCGGGCGAGGACTGGCAGGACCGGCGGGACCTGGCGTTGTTCTCCCTGCTGTACGGGGCCGGGCTCCGGATCGGCGAAGCGCTTGCACTTGATGCCGGCGCGTTCGGGACCGGCGACACGCTGCGCGTCACCGGCAAGGGGCGCAAGGAACGGGTCGTGCCGCTGCTGCCGGCGGTGCGCGAGGCGGCAGCCGCATACCGGAGAACCTGCCCCCATCCCATGCCGCCCGGCGGGCCGTTCTTCCTAGGCGCGCGCGGCGGGCGGCTGCAGGCGGGCATCGCGCAGCTTCGGCTCCGGCGGCTGCGCGCCCGGCTGAACCTGCCGGAGACGGCGACGCCGCATGCGCTGCGCCACAGCTTCGCCACCCATCTGCTCGGCGCCGGTGCGGACCTGCGCAGCATCCAGGAATTGCTGGGCCACGCCTCGCTGGCGACGACGCAGCGTTACACCGCCGTCGATGTCGCCCGTCTCGAAAAGGTGTTCCGCGCCGCCCATCCGAGAGCGCGATAGTCCTTGGCAATGGCGGCCTTCTGTTATAGTCCCGCGATTCGCCGCCGTTGGAGTCCGATATTGTGACGATGCCTCTGGTCGGAATTTCGGCCTGTACCAAGACCTTCCACGCCTTCCCCGTCCATTCGGTCCATTCCCGTTTCGCCGAGGTCGTGGTGGAGGTCGTCGGCGCCGCGCCGCTGCTCATCCCGCCGGTCGGCGGGCAAATTGACATTCCGGACCTGGTCTCGCGATTCGACGGCATCGTCACCACCGGCAGCCCCTCCAATGTCCAGCCGCACCTCTACGGGCAGGAGCCGGACCCCGAAAACACCAATTTCGATCCCGGACGCGACGCCACCACCTTGCCCATGCTCAGGGAGGCCGCGCGCCAGGGCGTGCCGGTACTAGCGATCTGCCGGGGCATCCAAGAGCTGAACGTCGCGTTCGGCGGCACGCTCCACCAATTCGTACACAAGGTGCCGGGCTGCCAGGACCACCGCTCGGTGAAGACCCGCCCCATGGGCGGGCGCGCGGCGCTGCGCCATTCGGTGATGCTGGCGGAAGGGGGCATCCTGCGCCGCATCGCCGGGGGCGGGAGCATCGAGATGGTGAACTCGCTCCATGCCGAAGGGCTGGACCGGGTGGCCGACGGATTCATGGTCGAGGCCCGTTCACCCGACGGGGTCGTCGAGGCGATCTCGCGGCCGGGCGGCGCCTTCTGCCTCGGCGTGCAGTGGCACCCGGAGACACTTTACCAGACCAACGCCTTTGCGCGCGCCGTCTTCGCCGCTTTCGGAGAAGCGGTGAAAGCCCATGCATTGGGCATCGGCACCGTGCGAGCGGCATGACGGACGGGGCCGCGCGGCCGCCGTCGCTTCCCGAGCCGTTCGCCGAAAGGCTGGTCGTCGCCGCCGATGACGGCCTGGAGCTGAGCCTCTACCGCCTGCGCGAGGGCAAGGATGGCGCGCCGGCCCTGCTTTGGGGCCACGCGAACGGTTTCCCGGCGGGCGGTTATGCGCCGCTGCTCCGCCTGCTCGCGAGCGACTTCCGCGTCTACGCCTACGATGCCCGAGGGCATGGCGGGTCCGGCCTGCCGGACGGCAGGCCCGATTCCGACCGCTATGCCGCCGACCTCGACCTGGTCTGCGAGGCTGCCCGGACCGATGCCTCCGGCGCCCCGCTCTACTACGGCTCTCACAGCTTTTGCGGCGTGGCCGGGCTCAGGCTCGCCGGCGTTTTCGGGCGCGAGCCCTGGGAGGCATTCACGGCATTCGAACCGCCGGTCTCCCCTCCGATGGACCACCCGGCGCGCTGCTTTTCGGTCGAGGCGTCGCGGGAACTCTCGGGCATGGCCTTGCGCAGGCGGCCGCGCTGGGCAGGCCCGGAGGCCTTTCGCGAGGCACTCGCGGGTCGCGACGCCTATGCCGGGTTCGATCCGGAGGCCCTAGCCGGCCATTGCCGGGGCTCGCTGCATCGGACGAACGACAACGACTGGCAGCTTGCCTGTCCCGGGCCGCTCGAGGCGCACAATTACGAGGCGGCGCTCGACCCCTCGACATTCGAAGGCCTCGAGCGCATCGCCCGGCCGGTGACCTTCGTGGCCAGCGTTGACGGGGGCGAATCCGGCAATCCGAGCTGGGCAGCGACGGTGCAGGCCGCTTGCGCCGCGCGGGTGCCGAAGGGGCGGCTGGCGACATTTTCGGGCGCCGGCCATCTGGTGCCTTTCGAGGACCCGCCCCGCTGCGCCTCGCTTGTGTGCGAGATGCTCGCCGGAGACTGACTTTTTTTGCCGAAATTCGCGTTTCCGGTCTTGTCAGGCGCGACAATCCGTCCTATTTCTTATTTCCAAAGGCTGCATGCGGCTATCTCGCCGCTTTGGGACTCCCCCTCTCGTCCCGCAGTCTTCGACGCCCTGAAGCGCCCGGTCTCCCCCCGACCGGGCGCTTCTCCTTTCCGGGAGGACAGGAAGACCGGATTCGGAATAAGGTGACGCCATGACCGAGATTCTCGTCGTCAATCCCAACGGCACCGACGCCGTGACGGACGCCATAGGCCGGGCGGCGGCGCCCTTCCGGGTGGCTGGCGGGCCCGAGATCCGGGCCGTGACCAATCGCGCGGGGCCGCCCGGCATCCAGAGCCAGGGCGATGCCGATGGGGTGGTGCCGCACTTGCGCGAGATGGCGACGGAAAGCGATGCGGACGCCATGGTGCTCGCCTGCTTCTCGGACCCCGGCCTGCATGTGCTGCGCGAGGACACGGGCAAGCCGGTTATCGGCATTGCCGAGGCCGGGTTGCTGACCGCGCTCACGCTCGGCGAGCGGGTCGGCGTGCTTGCGATCCTGGCGCGGTCGGTCCCGCGGCATCTCCGTTATGTCCGCCAGATGGGTCTCGATGCGCGCTTCGCGGGAGACCGGCCGGTGGACCTCGAAGTGGTCGAACTCTCGGACCCGGTGCGCAGCCGCGCCCGCCTGCTGGAGACCGGCCGCGAGCTGCGCGACCGGGACGGTGCGGACGTGCTGGTGCTCGGCTGCGCCGGCATGGCGGACCAGCGTCCCGCGCTCGCCCAGGCCCTCGGCATGCCCGTGGTCGAACCCGTCCAGGCCGCCATCGGCATGGCCGTGTCTTCGGTGATGCGGGGCTGGTGAGGAAAAGGGAGACCTCATGACGAAACATGACACATCATGACTTTTCCGAGAGGCGCGCGCGCTTGCCAAGCGGGACGGGACGGGGTATCCCGCGCGCCTTGGCGAGACCCCATCGTCTAGAGGTTAGGACACCACCCTTTCAAGGTGGAGACACGGGTTCGATCCCCGTTGGGGTCACCATGCCGGCACATCCCTCGCAAGGAGGCGCAACCCCCATGTCCGAGCGGACCCTGTCCATCGAATATTGCGTGGCTTGAAACTACGAGCCGCGCGCCCTCCGTGCGAGGGACATATTGCAGGCGAATACCGGCCTTGCCGTGGAACTGGTCAAGGGCGGGGGCGGCGTCTTCGAAATCCGGCGGGACGGCGCGATGCTGTTCTCCAAGAAGGCGACGGGGCGCTTCCCCACCGACGAGGAATTGCACGCGCTGCAATAGCCCGCATGCGCCGCCCGACCTTCATGCCATGGATTCTGGCGGCGATGCTGCTGGCCTTCCAACCGGCGGGCGCGCATGAGCCCCGCACTGCCCTGCCGGATTCGGCCGAACAGGTGCGGCTCTCCTTCGCCCCGGTCGTGCGCGCCGTCCGGCCGGCGGTCGTCAATATCTTCGCTTCCGGACGCCGGGTGGAGCGCAGGACCCCCTTTTCCGGCTTTCCGTTCCTCAACGACCCGTTCTTCCGCCGCTTCTTCGATTTCGGCGACCGGCGGCGGCAGCGGGCGCAGAACTCGCTCGGCTCCGGCGTGGTCGTCGGCACGGACGGGCTTATCGTGACCAATCACCACGTCGTCGAGAATGCCGGCCAGATCAAGGTCGTGCTGGCCGACCGGCGAGAGTTTCCGGCGCGGGTTCTGGTTTCGGACGACCGCAGCGACCTCGCCCTCCTCCGGGCCGAGCTCGGCGGCGAAACGCTCCGGCCCGCGGTGCTGGGGAACTCGGACGGTCTTGAAGTCGGTGACCTCGTGCTGGCGATCGGCAATCCCTTCGGCGTCGGCCAGACGGTGACCTCCGGCATCGTCTCGGCACTCGCGCGCACCGGCCCCTCGGTGCGCGGCCCCGGCTACTTCATCCAGACGGACGCCGCGATCAATCCCGGCAACTCCGGCGGCGCGCTGGTCAATCTCAGCGGCGAGGTGATCGGCGTGAACACGGCAATCTTCTCGCGCAGCGGCGGTTCGCATGGCGTCGGTTTCGCCATCCCGTCCAACCTCGTGCGCGTCATGGTCGAGAGCGCCCGGCGCGGCGGGCGGATGGTGCGCCCGTGGCTCGGCATCGAGAGCCAGCCGGTAACGCCCGACCTCGCCGAGGCAGTCGGCCTTTCCCGACCGGGCGGACTGCT
>JAJECZ010000339.1 GCA_022821735.1 Alphaproteobacteria bacterium
GCGTCCGCCTGCCCGAAACCCAGTTCCAGCACTGCGGTTCCGCTGGAAGACAGCAGGCGCGGCAGGTCCCCCAGAATTGCGCGGTAGGCGTCGAGGCCGTCCGCGCCGCCGTCCAGCGCCAGCCGGGGGTCGTGGTCCCGCACTTCCGGCATGAGTGCGGCGATTTCCGCACTCGGGATATAGGGCGGGTTCGAGACCACGAGGTCGAAACGGCCCGCCACAGCAAGCGCCCAGTTTCCCGCCGCAACAACGGCCGGCAGGCCCGCCAGGTTCCGGCGCGCCGCCCGGCAGGCGCCAAGCGAGCGGTCGATGCCGAGCCCCCGCGCCTCCGGCCGCTCGGCCAGCAGCGCCGCCAGCAGGCAGCCGCTGCCGGTGCCGAGGTCCAGCACGGTGCGAAAGGACGGCATGGCAGCCAGCGCCGCCTCGACCACCGTCTCGCTGTCCGGACGGGGGTCGAAGACCTCCGGCGTCAACAGGAAGTCGCGGCTCCAGAACTCCCGCCGGCCGAGGATGCGGGAGAGGGGTTCGCGGGCCGCCCGGCGCGCCGTCAGGGCCTCCAGGCAGGGATGCAGACTGTCAGGCCAGCCGGCGAGAGAGGCTTCGCTGCCGGCTTCGATCTGGAGCAGCCGCAATTCGCGCCGGGGCTCGTCGATGCCGGCCGCCGCCAGCCGTTCCGCCAGCGCCGCCAGCCAGGCCCGGCTTTCGCCAAGCGCGACGCTCACGACAGTTGCGCAATGCGGGCCGCTTCGTCCTCGGCCGCAAGCGCTTCTATCAGCTCGTCCAACTCGCCCTGGATGACCCGGTCGAGCTTGTAGAGCGTGAGGTTGATGCGGTGGTCGGTCACGCGCCCCTGGGGGAAATTATAGGTGCGGATGCGTTGCGAGCGGTCGCCCGTGCCGACCTGGCTGCGCCGCTCCGCCGCCCGCTCGGCCTCGGCCTGGGCGCGCTCATGCTCGTAGAGGCGGGCGCGCAGCACCTTCATCGCCCGGGCGCGGTTCTTGTGCTGGGACTTCTCGTCCTGCTGCTGCACGACGATGCCGGTCGGCAGGTGGGTGATCCGCACGGCCGAATCGGTGGTATTGACATGCTGCCCGCCGGCGCCCTGCGCGCGGTAGGTATCGACCTTCAGGTCCTTCTCGTCGATCTGCACATCGACCTCTTCCGCCTCGGGCAGTACTGCCACCGTGGCGGCCGAGGTGTGGATGCGGCCCTGGCTCTCGGTCTCGGGCACCCGCTGGACACGATGCGTGCCGGACTCGTATTTCAGGCGCGCAAACACGTCCCCGCCGGCGACCGACATCACCGCTTCCCTGCAGCCGCCGAGCGGCGTCTGCGAGTGCGAGAGCATCTCCACCTTCCAGCGCCGCATCTCGGCGTAACGGCGGTACATCGCCAGCAGGTCGCCGGCGAAGAGCGCCGCCTCGTCGCCACCTGTGCCGGCGCGCACCTCGACGATGGCGCTGCGTGCATCGGCCTCGTCGCGGGGCAGCAACAGCAGCTGCAGCGCACGTTCGGCCGCCGCCAGCCAGTCGCGCAGCTCAGGCAGTTCCGACGCCGCCAACTCGCCGAGCTCGTCGTCTTCCAGCATCGCCTCGAGCTCGGCCGCCTCGCGCTCCAGCTCCCGGCGCTCCCCGATCGCGGCCGCTACGGTCGAGAGGTCGGAATACTCCTTCGACAGGGCCGCGAGCTCGCCCGACGGCACCTCGCCCGTCGAGAGGCGCGCACCGACCTCCGCATGGCGGGCGAGAATGGCGTCGAGCTTGTCGTCGAGGCTCATGGAGCCAGCGCAGCCGCCAGCCGGTCTATCGGGATTTCGCGCTGCTCTCCGCTTTCCATGTCGCGAACGGTGGCAACGCTCCTGGCGATTTCGTCGTCGCCCAGCAGCACCGCCACACGGGCGCCGGCGCGGTTCGCCTGCTGCATGCGGCGCTTGAGGTTTCCCGACATGCCCAGATCGACGGCGACGCCCGCCCGCCGCAGCGCGTCGGCGAGCGGCAGGGCGCGCTTCTCGGCCGCCGGCCCGACAGGCACGAGCGAAACGACCGGGGACGGGTCGGGATATTCGGTCGTCAGCATTGCGAGGCGCTCGATGCCGCCCGCCCAGCCGATGCCCGGCGTCGGCGGCCCGCCCATGGTTTCGACCAAGCCATCATACCGCCCGCCCGCTATGACCGCGCCCTGGGCGCCCAGCGCGTTGGTGGTGAACTCGAAGGCCGTGTGCCCGTAATAGTCGAGCCCCCGCACGAGGCGAGGATTGCGGACATAGGCGATGCCGAGCGCATCCAGCCCTTCGCAGACCTCGGCGAAGAAATCCGCGGACAGCCCGTTCAGGTAGTCGTCATAGCGGGGCGCATCCGCGGAAACGGCCCTGTCGCGTTTGTCCTTCGAATCGAGCAGGCGCAGGGGATTGCGCTGCAGGCGGCTCCGCCCCTCCTCCGAAAGCTCCTTTTCGCGGCGGGAGAAATAGGCGACCAGCGCCTCGCGATAGGCCGTCCGGCTGTCGGGGTCGCCGAGCGTGTTCAACTCCAGGCGCGTCGCGCCCCGGACCCCGAGCGCGTCGAGCACATGCGCCCCCGCCTGGATAACCTCTATGTCCGCCGCCGGCCCTGCAACTCCCAGCACTTCGATGCCGATCTGGTGGAACTGGCGCAGCCGCCCCTTCTGCGGGCGCTCATGACGGAACATCGGCCCGCTGTAGAAATATTTGAGCGGCAGCTGCTGCTGGAGATTGCCGGAGATGAACGCCCGCGCCACGCCTGCCGTGTTCTCCGGGCGAAGCGTCAGGCTGTCGCCGCCCTTGTTGGCGAAGGTGTACATCTCCTTGGTGACGACATCGGACGTCTCGCCGAGCGTGCGCGCGAAAACCTCCGTGAACTCGAAGACCGGCGTCGCCACGCTGCGGTAGTTGAACAGGGCCGTAACGCACCGCGCCGTCTCCTCGACATGACGGTGGCGCGCCCACGCATCCGGCAGCAGGTCCTGGGTGCCGCGAACGGCACGAAGCTTCGCCATCAGGCCGCCTCTTGCGCCTGCTCGGCTTCGATTTCCCGGGCCTTTTCCTCGATGAGCCCGACGAGATGGTCCACGACATCGGTGTTCTGAATGCGGTGATGCGGCAGGCCGGCCACATAGACCATGTGCGTGCCCTTGCCGCCGCCGGTGATGCCGATATCCGTTTCGCGCGCCTCGCCCGGGCCGTTAACGACGCAGCCGATTACCGAAACCGTCATCGGCGTCGTGATATGGGCGAGGCGCTGCTCCAGCACAGCCACCGTCTCGATGACCTCGAACTGCTGCCGGGCGCAGGAGGGACAGGACACGATATTGACGCCGCGGTGGCGCAGGCCGAGCGCCTTGAGAATCTCGAATCCCGCACGCACCTCTTCGTCCGGGTCGGCCGACAGCGAGACGCGCACGGTGTCACCGATCCCCGCCCATAGCAGCGAGCCGAGGCCGATGGCCGACTTGACGGTGCCGGTGCGCAGGCCGCCGGCTTCGGTAATCCCGATATGCAGGGGATAGTCGCAGGCTTCCGCAAGCCCGTGATAGGCGGCCGCCGCCAGGAAGATGTCGGACGCCTTCACGCTGATCTTGAACTCGAAGAAGTCGTTGTCTTCCAGAATGCGGGCATGTTCCAGCGCACTCTCGACCAGCGCCTCCGGGCAGGGTTCGCCGTATTTTTCAAGCAGGTGGCGTTCGAGGCTGCCGGCATTCACGCCGATCCGCATGGAGCATCCATGGTCCTTCGCCGCCTGCACCACCTCGCGCACGCGCGCGGCCGAGCCGATATTGCCGGGATTGATACGCAGGCAGGCAGCGCCGGCCCTCGCCGCCTCGATGGCCCGGCGGTAGTGGAAGTGGATGTCGGCGACGATGGGAACGCCGGCTTCCGGCACGATCTCCGCGAGCGCCGCGGTGCTCTCCTCGTCGGGACAGGACACCCGGACGATGTCCGCGCCCGCCAGTGCGGCCCGGCGCACCTGCGCGATCGTCGCGGCGACGTCGCCGGTCAGCGTGTTGGTCATGG
>JAJECZ010000065.1 GCA_022821735.1 Alphaproteobacteria bacterium
CTGTTCGCCGAAACGGCGCCCGGCCGCAGCGCCGGGGAGGTCGAAGCCGGGCGCGCCCAGGTGGAGGCTTTCCTCAAGGGCGGAGCGGCGCCGGAAGGGGTCTGGAGCGAATTCAGGCGCCTTGAGCCGGTGCGCGAGGTAAAGGTGCGGCACGGTGCCGTCCTGTTACCCTTCGAGACCACTCTCGCCGCGTTTCAGGCCGCCGCGTAGCGGTTCACCGTCGTTTCGAAATGGGCGACGGCCGGCTCGTTCCGGCCGATGGTGACATGCGCGTTGACCCCGGCGGCGAAGCCCGCCTGGATCGTCTCGCCGGTCGGGAAATCTTCCTCGATCACCGTGCGCACCGCGAGATCGACATTCTTGTCCCAGTGGATGCGCGCCTTCTCGCTCCGCACCTGCTCCGGGATGTAGAAGTCGAAGATGACAACGGATTCGCCCGGACTGCCGCCGTTTTTCGGGAAGCAGCGCCACACTTCCATATGGTCCTTCTGGACGATGAAGGCCGTATTCGGGAAGAACACATAGACGAGCGCCGAGTTGTCCACGAGGTCCCAGTCCTCCGGCGCCTTTTCGCGCATGTCCCGAAGGCCGTGACGGGGGAGAACCTCGCGCAGATGCGGTCCGAAGCCGTCATAGAGGCAGAGATTGCCGATGAAGATCGGGCCGACCGTGTTCTTGTGCAGGAAGGGGAAATGGTATGGCTCGAGGAACGTATCGACGGCGATCTTCCAGTTCATCGAGAACTCGAAGCGCTGACGGGAGTAGGGTGTCCAGCCTCCCAGTTCGTAAGGCATGAATTCCGCCCCCATACCTTCCAGCAGTGCATCAACATCGAAGCCGTCCCCCGGCGTCGCCTGCACGAAAACCATACCGTGCGTTTCGCCGACAGGTACGGCCGCCAGGCGGTGGTCCGCCCGTTCGACGCCGGGAAAATTGCGCTCGTCCGGCAACCCGATCAGGCGGCCGTCCAGGTCGTAGGTCCACCCGTGATAGGGGCAGGTGAAGGAGGCAGCGCCGCAACCCCGGCCCTCGGCGAGCTTCGCGCCCCGGTGGCGGCAGACATTCGCGAAAGCCCGGAGCCGGCCGTCGCGACCCCTGACGATCAGGACGGGAATGCCGGTTTCGTCGCTCGTGATCCAGTCGCCAGGGTTCGGCAGCAGGCCCGACAGTCCGACGAAAAGCGGGCGGCGCTGGAACAGCTCCCGCCGCTCGCGCTCGGCCCGGTCGGGGCAGGTATAGGCGCTGACCGGTTGCCGGACGACATCGGGCCAGACATCGGTCGTTCCCGCGTCCAGATGGGCGAACAACCTGCGGGAGAGTTCCTGTTGAAGTTCAGCCTGCATCCCGTTCTTCCCGTTTGGCCAGGTTCCACAAACGATCCAGTTCCGCGAGCGGCGCCCCATCCAGCGCCCTGCCTTCCCGGTGCGCGAGTACCTCGACGCGGCGGAAACGCCTTTCAAATCGGGCGTTTGCCTCCCGTAGCACGGTTTCCGGTGCAACGCCGAGCTTACGCGCCAAGTTTACGGCGGAAAAGAGCAGGTCGCCAAGTTCGGCCGGAACATCGGCCCCGGGAGCCGCAATTTCGTCGAGCTCCTCCCGCACCTTGTCGAAGACGGGCTCGGCATTGGGCCAGTCGAAACCGATGCGCGCGGCGCGGCGCTGCAGCTTTTCCGCCCGCATCAGCGCCGGCAGGGCCAGCGGGACATCGTCGAGAACGCTCGAGCGCGCCGCGCCGGAAACCTCGGCCTTTCTTTGCCGTTCCCGTTCCTTGTGTGCCTCCCAATTCGCAGTCTGCGCCTCGGCATCGGCCACACTGCCGTCACCGAAGACGTGGGGATGGCGCGCCACCATCTTGGCGGAAACCGCATTGACGACATCTGTGAAGGCGAATGCACCGCGTTCTTCGGCCATCCGTGCGTGGAACACGACCTGGAACAGCAGGTCGCCCAATTCCTCACGCAGGGCGTTGAGGTCGCCCGAGCGAATCGCTTCCGCCACCTCGTAGGCTTCCTCGACCGTATATGGCGCGATCGTCTCGAAGTTCTGTTCGATATCCCACGGGCAACCGACAGAGGGCGCGCGCAAGGTTGCCATGATTTCCAGAAGGGAATCAACAGGTTGCGATCCATTTAGGGAATCAACAGGTTGCGATCCATTTATCGCATAATGTATATTATGGGAAATAGTGGCCGGTGCATTCGGGCGTATCCTGAGGGTCATGCCGTCAATGCCGGGCTCGACCCCTTCCGGCAGTTCGGCGACGAGCGTCTGGTAGTCCATGTAGTGATTGAGATGCGTCAGCACGACACGCTTCGGCGCGAGACGCTCCACCCATTCCAGAACGACCGGCAGGAAGGCGTGGTTGCCGCTCGGAAAGTCCGCGTGGCCGGCCCCGACGATCCAGGTGTCAATTCCCTCCAGCGCCTCGAACGCGGCCTCGTCGAGAGCGGAGACGTCGGTACTGTAGGCGAAGTTCCCGATCCTGAGTCCGGTGGACCGGCCGTGCCCATGCTGCTGCTCGAAGGCCCGGAACGCGATGCCGGCAATCTCGAAGCTGTCATCGAACGGATACGAATTCACGCAAGGCCGGAAAAAAGGCGGTCCATCGGCGGGCTCGGCGAAGGCATAGGGGAATCTCTTCCGGATCCGTTCAAGCACCTCCGCTCGTCCATACACGTCAACGGGCCCGCCGCGCTCGGTGCAAAGCGACTTCAGGTCGTCGATGCCGTGGATATGGTCGGCATGGGCATGGGTATAGATGACGGCATCCAGACGCCCGCCGCCCACGGAAAGCCACTGCTCGCGGAAGTCCGGCCCGGTATCGACAAGGATGCGCGCGCCTTCCGCCTCGACCAGGATCGAAGGCCGCTTGCGCCGGTTACGCGGGTCGTCCGGATCGCAGGCGCCCCAGTCGCCGCTCGCGACCGGTACGCCGGCGGACCCGCCGCAACCGAGAACCGTTATGCGCAAGTCCGCGCCTTCGGGAACAGGCGGAAGAAATTTTCCGTGCTCGCCGCCGCGAACGCCTCTTCGGAAAGGCCCTTCAACTGGGCCGTAACCGCTGCCGTATGAACCACATAGGCCGGTTCGTTGCGTTTGCCCCTCATTGGCACCGGCGCCAGGAACGGCGCATCCGTTTCCACCAGCAGCCGGTCGAGCGGTACATCCGCCGCAATGTCGCGCAGGGCCTTTGAATTCCGGAAGGTCACGATGCCCGAAAGCGAAATATAAAGCCCTAATTCCAAGGCCTTGTCTGCCAATGCCCGCCCGCTGCTGAAACAATGCATGACGCCCGGGACCTGCCCCGCCGCCTCTTCTTCAAGGATCGTTGCGGTGTCCGTATCGGCGTTGCGGCTGTGCACGACGAACGGCACGTCCGCCTTTGCAGCGGCGCGGATATGGCGCCGGAAGCTTTCCTGCTGAAGCTCGCGCGGACTGCGGTCGTAGTGGTAGTCGAGACCGGTTTCGCCGAGCGCGACGACCTTGGGGTGTTCCGCCAGGCCGGCAAGATCCCCCTCTTCCGACAGCCCTTCGGCGGCGACATGGTGCGGGTGCAGCCCGACCGCGCAGAACACGCTCTCATGGCGCTCGGCAAGCGCAATCACGGCCTCGGCCTGCCGCGGGCGCGTGCAGATCGTCACCATGCAGCCGACCCCGGCTTCCTGCGCGCGCTCCACCAGCGCATCGACTTCCCCCTCGAAGTCCGGGAAATCGAGGTGGCAATGGCTGTCCACCAGCATCATGCTTCCTCGCCGCTATAGCGCGGGAACACGCCTTCCGGCTTGGGCAGCGCCCTGCCGGGGCTGAGTGTTGCGGCCTCTCCGAACGCCGCGAAATCGCGGGCTTCGGGCTCGACGGCAAGCTGGTCGAGAATACGGTGGGACGCATCCGGCATGAATGGCAGGGTCGCAAGGGCCAGGCCCCTGATAGCCTCGGCGGCAACGAACAGGACCGTGCCCATGCGCTCCGGGTCGCTCTTGCGCAGCGCCCAGGGCTCCTCGCCGGCGATATAGGCATTGGCCGCCCGGATGACGCGCCAGATGTCTTCCAGCGCCTCGTGGAACGCCTGCCGGTCCATCGCCGAGCGAAGCGGTTCCAGCAGGCCGACGACTTCTCCGAGCAACCCCTTGTCTTCGGGGGAAAATTGTCCCGGTTCGGGCAGTCTGCCGCTGCAATTCCGGGCGATCATCGACAGTGTGCGCTGCACCAGGTTGCCGTAATCGTTGGCGAGCTCGCCGTTCATGCGCTGGACCATCGAACGGTGCGAAAAGTCGCCGTCATTGCCGAAGGGCACCTCGCGAAGCAGGAAATAGCGCAGCTGGTCGAGCCCGTACCGTTCGATCAGGTCGTAGGGATCGATGACATTGCCGAGCGACTTCGAGATCTTCTCGCCCTCATTGGTCCACCAGCCGTGCGCATAGACGCGCTTCGGAGGAGCGACGCCGGCAGCCATGAGGAAAGCCGGCCAATAGACCGCGTGGAAGCGCACGATGTCCTTGCCGACCATGTGGAGGTCGGCCGGCCAGTGTCGCCGGAAAGATGCCGAGTCCGTCTCGGGATAGCCGACCCCGGTAATGTAATTGGTCAGCGCATCCAGCCAGACATACATGACATGGGCGTCGTCTCCGGGAACCGGAACGCCCCAGTTGAAGGTCGTACGCGAGACCGACAGGTCCTGTAGGCCTCCCTTGACGAAACTGATGACCTCGTTGCGCCGGCTTTGCGGCCCGATGAAGTCGGGATTGGCTTCGTAGAAGGCAAGCAGGCGGTCCTGCCACTCGGACAGCCGGAAGAAATAGCTCGGCTCCTCCACCCATTCACATTCGGCCCCGGTCGGCGCGAT
>JAJECZ010000123.1 GCA_022821735.1 Alphaproteobacteria bacterium
CATGTCCGTGGCGACGTGGCCCGGATGCAGAATGGCGACCCGCACCCGGCCGGCAAGCTCGAACGCGACGGTGCGGGCCGCCATGTTCAGCGCGGCCTTGGAGCTGCTGTAGGCGTAGCGCCGGACGCCCGCAGCCTGCGCGATGGAGCCGAGCTGGCTGGTGACGAAGGCGATAACGCGCCGTTCGCTCGCGGCGACATGGTCAGCGAAGGCGCTTGCGATCACCACCGGCGCAATCGTGTTGACGCGCAGGCACCACGCCCACTCACCGGTGTCCAGCGGCCGGGTGAGCGAGCGGGTGCCCGGCGAGTCCACGCCGGCATTGTTCCAGAGCACGTCGATGCGCTCGCCTCGCCAGCGCTCGGCGAGGGCGGCGACGGCGCCGTCGTCCGTCACATCGAGACGGGCGGCATCGGCGATGCCGCCGAGGCCGGCCAGCGCCGCCGGGTCGCGGCAGACCGCCAGCACCCGCCAGCCGTCGGCGAGATAGTCGCTTGCCAGCGCGCGGCCGATGCCGCGCGCCGCGCCGGTAATCAGGGCCGTGGGCACTGGGCCGTGACTTCGATCTCGATCTTCATGGCCGGATCGACCAGCCCGGCGACGACGACCGCCGTGGCTGCCGGGCGGATATCGCCGAACACCTCGCCGAACGCCGGCATGAGCGCCGGAAAATCACCTGCATCGGTCAGGAAATAGGTGACGCGCACGACGTCCTCGAAGCCGGCTCCGGCCTCCGCCAGCGCCGCCCCGATGATGCCGAAGGCAAGGCGTGCCTGCTCGACGACGTCCCCGGGGATCGCCCCTGTTTCGGGGTCCGCCCCGGTCGTGCCCGCGACATGCACCCAGCCGTCCTGTACCACGGCGCGGGAATAGCCGGCGGCCGCCTCGTAGCGACCGCCGGAGGAGATCAGCCGGCGGGTCACGCCGCGCGTTCGATGGCCATGGCCGTCGCCTCGCCGCCGCCGATGCAGATCGCCGCAACGCCCTTCTTCGCGCCGTTCTTCTGCATGGCGTTGATGAGCGTCGCCACGATCCGGGCGCCCGATGCGCCCACCGGATGGCCGAGGGCGCAGGCGCCGCCATGGACGTTCACCTTCTCGGCCGGCAGGGCGAACTCGCGCATCGCCGCCATCGGCACCACCGCAAAGGCCTCGTTGATCTCGTAGAACTCGACCTCGTCCTTGTCCCAGCCGGTCTTCTCGAACAGCTTCTGCATCGCGCCGACAGGAGCCGTGGTGAACCAGCGCGGCTCCTGGCTGTGGGAGGTGTGCGCGACGATGGTGGCGAGCGGCGTCAGCCCCCGGCGCTCGGCCTCGGACCGGCGCATCAGCACCAGCGCGGCGGCGCCGTCGGAGATCGAGGAGGAATTTGCCGGCGTCACCGACCCGTCCTTGGCGAAGGCCGGCCTCAGACTCGGGATCTTCTCGATATTGGCGGTGAAGGGCTGCTCGTCCTGCCCGACGACCGACTCGCCGCGCCGCGTCTTCACCGTCATCGGCACCATCTCGCCGGCGAAGGTGCCGTCCTCGTTCGCCGTGCGGGCGCGGTTCAGCGACCGGATCGCGAATTCGTCCTGCTCCTCGCGGGTGAACTGGAAGTGCCGCGCCGTTTCCTCGGCGAAATGGCCCATGAGCGCGCCCGGCTCGTAGGCGTCCTCCAGGCCGTCGAGGAACATGGCGTCCTCGAACCGGCCGTGGCCCATGCGCATGCCGGCGCGCGCCTTCTCCACCATGTAGGGCACATTGGTCATGCTCTCGAAGCCGCCCGAGACCATGACGTCGTTGGTGCCGGCGAGCAGCAGGTCGTGGCTCAGCATGGTGGCCTTCATGCCGGAGCCGCAGAGCTTGTTGATCGTGGTGGCGCCGGCCGACTTCGGGATGCCGGCATGGATGGCGGCCTGGCGGGCCGGCCCCTGCCGCTGGCCGTGCGGCAGCACGCAGCCGAGGATCACTTCATCCACGTCATCCGCCGCGACGCCCGCGCTCTCGAGCGCGCCGGTGATCGCGCGCGTGCCGAGCTCCGGCCCCGTCGCGTCCTTCAGCACGCCCTGGAAGCTCCCCATCGGCGTGCGCGCCATGCCCACAATGACGACCGGATCCGCGTTCATCGCTCACTCCTTTGTTGCAGTGCAGCATTCATCATAAGCCATCCGCGGCGTTTGTCCAACACCGATGTGCAATCGGTCGCAGGCCGCGCATCGGGGCTTGACATTATCCCTTGTTGTTCTATATATGTTTCTCATAACCGTCGACCGGACGTGAGGGGCCATGACCTGAGGCCAGGTGGGAACGGCGCGCGGCGCGCCGTTCCGCAGAAGTTTCCAACCCGCAATGCCGGCGGCCGGGGCCGGGCGGCAAGCGGGAGGGGTGCGGCCGCCGCGATGCAGGAAAGGGGGCCGTGTCTCATCCAACCTGACCTCCGGGCGGCGGCGGCGCGGCCAGAAGCGGGAGGGCGGCAGCCGGCGGAGCGGTTCGTTCGACCTGGCCGGCCAGGGGCTCCGGCGCGGCATGCAGAGGAGGGGAAAGAGCGATGACGGACCAGCGGCCGAACGGGCCGGAAGACGGGCTGCCGGGGCCGAGGCGGGGCCGGGCCGTGGACCCGGACCTGCGGGGACAGGCGGTCGCGGCCGTGGTGCGCCACGGCATGGGCATCCGGGCCGCGGCCCGGCATTTCGGGCTGGGCGAGAAGTCCGTCCAGCGCTGGGTGAAGCAGTTCCGCGAGCGCGGCCATGTGCGGCCCGGCAGGCAGGGCGGC
>JAJECZ010000298.1 GCA_022821735.1 Alphaproteobacteria bacterium
TCCATCGCGTTCCATTCCATTCCGTTCCGTTCCGTTCCTCCCGCCGCCGGCTCGCCCGGCGCGGCGGGACCCTAGTTTCGCGCGTATCGCGCGCGGGTGCGGGCGCGTGTCGGCGCCGGCGCGGTTCGCGCGCCTGATTGCGCGCGCGAGACGCTGGGCACACCTCTCCCGTCGGTTTCACAGGGGGTTTTCGAACATGGCGCCGCCGGCCGCGCGGCGCCGGAGAAGCGGCTCCGGATGTCGCCTCTTCGGGTCCTATATCAGTATAATTTCCCCGATGTCAAGCATATTTTAGAACAAAAAATGAAAACATCAAAGATTTCCCGCGATCCGGGAGGGCTCCTCCTCTCGCAGGGGTGAAGCGGGAGCGCGCGCCCCGAAAGGCGTCCGACTCGGCCGGACCGCAATTCGCGCTACTCTGGCGCCCATGCCGTTCATGCCGATCCATGACGACAATGAGCGCACGCGCATCGACACGCCCTTCGTCACCTGGGGGGCGATCCTCGTCTGCGTTGTCGCGTTCATCTGGCAGTCGAGCCTGCCGGAAGCCATGGAATACCGCAGGCTGCTGGCGCTCGGCTTCGTGCCGGGGCGGCTGCTGGGCGATCTGCAACTGCGCCCCGACCTCGCCATTCTGCCGGCGTCCTTCTCGCTGGTGACGACGCAGTTCCTGCACGGGGACTTCGCCCACCTGCTCGGCAACATGGCCTTCCTCTACATCTTCGGCGACAATGTCGAGGACGCGATGGGCCATCTGCGCTTCGCCGCCTTTTTCCTGCTTTGCGGCGTGCTCGCCGCGCTCGCGCACGGGGTGACGGACCCCTCCTCGGCCGTGCCGCTGATCGGGGCGAGCGGGGCCATATCGGGCATATTGGGGGCCTATCTGGTGCTGAGCCCGCGCGCGCGCATCCTGGTGCTGTTCTTCG
Organism: Alphaproteobacteria bacterium; assembly: GCA_022821735.1. Taxonomy (GTDB): domain Bacteria; phylum Pseudomonadota; class Alphaproteobacteria; order Bin95; family Bin95; genus Bin95. The sequence continues at coordinate 927 of JAJECZ010000298.1, forward strand.
TCGTGCCGCTGCGCCTGCCGGCCTGGCTGCTCGTCCTGGGCTGGTTCGCGGTGCAGTTCTTCTTCGGCCTCTCGACTTTCGGCGAGGACGCGAAGGTCGCCTACTGGGCGCATATCGGCGGCTTCGCGGCCGGCATTGCGCTGCTGCCCTTCTTCAGGGCCTCCTGGCCACGCCCGGACGAAGCCGGCTGAAGGCGAGCGCGCCCGGGTCGGCCGCCACGGGGCCGGGCGCAGCCGCGATCAGCACCTCGCCCGCGATCGGCCCGAAATCGGCGCGGAAATGCACCGAACTCTTGAGCGCGAGGATGCGGCAGTCCGCCGGCTCCACGCCCAGATGGCGGAACATCTCCCTGTCCGCCGCCTGCACCTTGCGGCTCGCCACCGCTACCCGCACGCCGCCGGCAAGCTCCAGCAGCGCCATCGGGCCGAGCTGCATCCGGTTGCCGCCGTAGAAGGGCCCCGTGCAGGTGAAGCTCCCGTCGCCGAGCCTGCGCACGACGGCATCCGTCTCGAACGGCGCGTCGCCCGGAATGCCGGAACGCCCGCCGAGCGCCCGCGCCAGCCGGCCGCCTTCGCCCGCCTTGTGAGCGGCGGTCGCAGCTTCCGGGTCGATCAGCAGGCCCAGAACCGCGCCTTCGGGCCGTGCGGCCGCGAGCGCGCGCAGCAGCCCCGTCGTGTCGCCGTCGCCGCCGCCGCCCGGATTGTCGCAACTGTCCGCAATGACGACCGGCCGGCCCGCACGCCCCGCCCCGTCGGCGCGCGCCACGGCTTCCTCCGGCGAGAGGAAATCGGCGGCGAAGCGTCCGCGCGCCGCCAGCACCGCCTCCGCCAGCGCCTCGGCCGCGTTGGCCGCGCTGCGCTCGTCGCCCGCATAGGCGAGCGCGGCCGGGCCGCAGTCCGGCGTGTCCGCCAGCGGGAAGCCGCCGGCGAGCGACACGGAGCGGACGGCGCCCCGCTCGCGCCCGGCGAGGCCCGCATAGAGGCCCGCCGCCGGCTCGACCAGCGTGCATTGCGCGGTGAGCGGGATGAGGAAGGGAACCTGCCGGAATCCCTTGGCCGGCCGCCCCTCGGCGAGGATGCGCTCCAGCAGGCGGGCCGTGCGCGCGCCCGTCTCCGCCATATCGACATGCGGATAGGTGCGGAACACGACCAGCGCATCCGCCCGGTCGGCCATCATCGGCGAGACATTGGCATGCAGGTCGAGGCTCGCCACCAGCGGGATATCCGGGCCGATGACGGCGCGCACGCGGCGCAGCAGCTCGCCCTCGCCGTCCTCCAGATGCTCGGCCACCATCGCGCCGTGCAGGTCCAGATAGACCGCGTCCACCGGCCCGGCGTCCCGGAGGCCGTCCACGATCATGCCGGCGATGCGCTCATAGGCCTCCTCCTCGACTTCCGCCGAGGGGCTGGCATTCGCCCAGGCCAGCGGCGCGAAGTCCCGGCCCGACGCCCGCGCCGCTTCCAGGAAGCCTGCGATCGGCAGGTTTATGCCGGCGGTATCGGCAAGCACGGCCTCGCCCCGGCAGAGCCCCGGCCAGCCGTCCGCCCGCCGGAACATCTCGAAGCTTGCCTTTGTCGGCGCAAATGTATTGGTCTCGTGGTGAAATCCGCCGACCGCAATCCGCATGGGCCCTGTCTCCTTCCCAGGCCAGCGACGCTAACAGAAAGGCCGATTGCCGCCCATGCGCCTGCGCCGCCGCCTCGTCCTCGGCCATCTGGCCGACCTCTACCGGCTCGCCCTGCCCGTTGTGGTGAGCCGGGCCGGCGTGCTGGCGATGACGGTTGCCGACACGATCATCGTCGGCCGCTACTCCTCGGCGGAGCTCGGCTATCTCTCGCTCGGCGTCGCGGTCTATCTGCCGCTGCTGCTGACGGTGATGGGGCTGCTGACCGGCACCACCGTCGCGGCGGCGCAGGCCATGGGGCGCGGCGAGGAGGCCGAGAGCGGGGCGGCCTGGCGGCGCGCGCTGCCGGTCGCGTTCGCCTTCGGCGCCCTCGGCCTGTTGCTCGGGCTGTTTGGGCGGGAGGTCCTGCTGCTCACCGGGCAGAGTGCGGATGTGGCGGCGGGCGCGGGCCGGGTGTTCTTCATCCTCGCGCTCGGCTATCCGGCCGCCTTCCTCTATTTCGCCACCGCCTTTTTCCTCGAAGGCGTGCGGCGCCCGCGCCCGGCCGCCTGGGCCATCGTCGCCGCCAACCTGGTGAACATCCCGGCCGACCTCATCCTCGTGCATGGCTTGCTCGGTGCGCCGGAACTCGGCGCGGAAGGCTCTGCCTGGGCCACCACCGGCATACGCTGGGGGCTCGCATTGTTCCTGCTCGCCTGGGCCTGGCGGATGCCGGACCGGGCCCGGCTGGGCGTCCGCGCCCGCACCGACTGGACCTGGCGGCGCTGGCGGGTGCAGCGTGTGGTGGGCTATGCCGCGGCCGTCGCCATCGCCGTCGAGATGGGGGCCTTCACCGCCATCCACCTGTTCGCCGGCTGGCTCGGCACGGTCCCGCTTGCGGTTTTCACCATCGTGCTGAACGTGATTTCGGTCATCTTCATGGTCGCCAACGGCGTCGGCATCGCCACCAGCGTTCGCATCGGCAATGCCTGGGGGCGCGGCGACCGCCGCCGCTGGATCGCGGCCGGCTGGATGGGGCTTGCGGTCACGATCTTCCTCATGGCCGTCGCGGGCGCGCTCATGGCGCTGCTCGCCCGGCCGCTCGCCGCCATCTACTCGTCGGAAGCCGCCGTGCTTGCAGCCGCCGTCCCGGTGCTGGTTCTGGCCGGACTCATGCCCCTCTTCGACGGCGGGCAGACGCTGATGCTGAACGCACTGCGCGGCTGCGCCGACGCCTGGGTGCCGACGGCGCTCCAGGCCTTCGCCTTCATCGGCTGCATGGTGCCGCTCTCGCTGCTGCTCGCCTTCGGGATGGAGCGCGGCGTGGCCGGGCTGTTCGAGGCGGTGATCCTCTCGACGGCCATCTCGCTCGGGCTTCTGTGCGCGCGCTTCGTCATGCTATCGCGGCGGCCGTGAAGCATCCGGTTGAGAAAATTGTTTCCGGCGGGCAGACCGGCGTGGACCGTGCCGGGCTCGATGCAGGCCTTGCGCTTGGCCTCGCGGTCGGCGGCTGGTGCCCGCGCGGGCGGCGCGCTGAGGATGGGCCGATACCTCCGCAATATCCCCTGGAGGAGACGGCGAGCGCCGCTTATCGCGTGCGGACGCGGATGAATGTCCGCGACAGCGACGCGACGCTGATCCTCTGCCACGGGCCGCTCACCGGCGGCACGAAGCTGACGGCCTCCATCGCGCGCAGGATGGGGCGCCCGCTGCGCATCGCCGACCTCTCGCGCCGCGTGCAGGCGCCCGCCGCCGCGGCCTGGCTCCGCAAGCACAATGTCGTCCGGCTCAATGTCGCCGGCCCGCGCGAGAGCCAGGCGCCCGGTATCGGCGCGGAGGCCCGGCGCTTCCTCATGCGCGTCCTCGCCCCGTGAACGGAGAGGAGGAGTTCGGCGGCAAGGACCTTTCGGCGCTCAGGCGGGCGTCGATCCTCGCCGCCGTGACGCTCTCGACGACGCTCTACGGCACCACCGTGCTCGTCGTCTCGACCGTGCTGCCGCAAATGCAGGGCTCGCTCTCCGCCACCCAGGACCAGATCGCCTGGGCGATGACCTTCAACATCGTCGCGACCGCCATCGTGACGCCGATGACGGGCTGGCTGACGGGCCGCTTCGGACGCCGCGCGGTCATGCTCTGGGGCATGGCGATCTTCGGCGCGGCGACGCTCGGCTGCGGTTTCGCGACCTCGCTGGAGTCGCTCGTGGTCTTCCGCGTCATCCAGGGCGCGGCGGGGGCGCCGATCATCCCGCTCGCCCAGGCCATCACCCAGGACAGCTATCCGCGCGCGCAGCACGGCACCGCCATGGCGGCGTTCGGCATGGGCGTCGTCGTCGGGCCGGTGATCGGCCCCGTCGTCGGCGGCTATCTCACCGAGGCCTACAACTGGCGCTGGGCCTTCTTCATGGTCGTGCCGGTGGCGGGCGCGAGCTGGCTCGCCATGTGGCTGGTGCTGACCGACGGCGGCAGGCTCCGGCGCGCGCGCCTCGACTGGACGGGGTTCCTCGCGCTCTCCGTCGCGGTCGTCTGCTTCCAGCTGATGATGGACCGGGGCGAGCGCCGCGACTGGTTCGACTCGACCGAGATCCTGCTGGAAGCCTGCCTGGCCGGCATCGGCCTCTACCTCTTCCTGGCCCACAGCCTGACCACCCGGCGCCCCTTCCTGAACCTGAAGCTGCTGCTGGACCGGAACTACGCCCTCGGGCTCTGCATCGTCGGCATATACGGCATGCTGAACTTCACCCCGATGGTGATGCTGCCGCCGATGCTGCAGGACCTTGCAGGTTTCCCGAACGCGGTGGTGGGCCAGCTGGTGGCCGCGCGGGGCGTGGGCGCGATCCTGGGATTCTTCCTCGCCATGTATGTCGGCAGGCTCGACCCGCGCATCGGCATGAGCGCGGGCTTCTCCATCATGGCGGCGTCCGGCTGGATCATGATGCAGTTCGACGCCAACGCCACCTGGTGGGACGTGGCGCTGGTCTCCTGGATGCAGGGCATCGCCGTCGGCATCACCTGGGTGCCGCTCACGGTCGCGACCTTCTCGACCCTGCCCCCGCGCTACCTGGCGGAGACCTCATCCGTCTATCACCTGATGCGCAATCTGGGCTCCAGCTTCTTCATTTCGGTGAGTGTGACCGTGCTGGTGCGCACCGGAGGCGAGAACTACGGACGGCTCACCGAATTCGTCTCGCCCTACAACGAGGCGCTGGCGGTCATCGACACGGGCACGGCGTCAGGTCTCGCCGCGCTCAGCAGCGAGATCGGGCAGCAGGCCGCGATGATCGGCTATCTCAACGCCTTCACCGCCTACACCGCCGTCGCGCTCGCCGCCCTCCCCCTGCTTCTCCTGATGCGCATAAGGCGCTGACGCGCGGCGGGCGGCTTACGGCTCGCTGTCTTCCCGAAAGCGCTCGGCCCGGTGCATGCGTTCGTGGAGCACCGTCACGATGCCGATGGCTCCGTCGCTCAGTGTCTTCCAGTAAACGAAATGCCGGCGATAGCGGAAGACAAAGCCCTCCACCCCGAGCTCCGCCGGAACGGGGCGCGACAGGACCGCGCCGGTCGCGATGCCTTCGAAGGCTTCGAACAGTCCGGTGACGTAGGCTTGCGCCTGTTCTTCGCCCCAGCGTTCGCGGCTGTAGCGGTAGATTTCCTCGATGCGGACTGCTGCGGCTCTCTGGACACGCACCGGCGTCATGCGCCGGGCTGCGCCCCGCTTCGCGCGATTACGTCCGCGGCGGTCAGCGGGTGGTAGGTGTCGTCCGGCGCTGCGAAAGCGCGTTCCAGCTCCGCCTTGAGACGGTCGAACGCCTCCTGCTCCGAGCGGGCCTTGTCGCGCCGTATCAGGTCGCGGACATACTCGCTGATGCTCTCATAATCTCCGTTCTCGCCGACATTGGCCGCAACGAAGTCGCTGAGCGGGCCGCTCAGGCGAACCGTCATCGTCATTGTGCGCCCCATGGACCGGCCCTCCCGCTCAATGCGTGTTTATATTGACCAATATCGAATACATACGCAACGCGCCGCTTCCCCCTTCCGCACCGGCCGTCGGCGTGTCAGGATTCCGGCGTCAGGCGAGGGAGACGGGGCGATGGCGCGGCGGAAGTTTTGGGGGTGGGGCAAGGTCGGCGAGGGTTTCACCGACGAGGAGATGAAGCCCTTCGAGGCGGATTATGCGGCGGTCTTCGGCGTGGACGGGTTCGAGGCCCGGCCGTTCCCGACCGTCGACGAGATCGAGGTCGCCCCGCCGCGCCTGGCGCCCCCGGCGTCGCTCGCGCCCGTGTGCACGGACGACAAGTGGGACCGCCTGGTGCACACCTTCGGCCGCTCCTTCCACGAGCAGGTCCGCATCATGGACCGCGACTTCGCCGGCGCGCCCGACCTCGTCGCCCGCCCGCGCGACGAGGGCGAGGTCGCGGCCCTGCTCGACTGGTGCGCGGATGCGGGCGCGGCGGCGATACCCTTCGGCGGCGGCTCCTCGGTGGTTGGCGGCGTGCATCCCGATGTCGGCGCCGGCTTCAAGGCCGCGGTCTCCATAGACATGGGCGCCATGGACCGGGTGCTGGAGATCGACCGGACCTCGCGCGCGGCGCGCATCCAGGCAGGGGTGTACGGACCGCACCTGGAAGACCAGCTCCGCCCGCACGGCCTGACCTTGCGCTACTACCCGCAGAGCTTCGAGTATTCGACGCTCGGCGGCTGGATCGCGACCCGCGGCGGCGGCCACTACGCCACCATGCTGACCCATATCGACGACGTGACCGAGAGCGTGCGCGCCGTGACGCCGGCCGGCCTGCATGACAGCTTCCGCCTGCCGGGCTCCGGCGCCGGCCCCAGTCCCGACCGGCTGTTCCTCGGCTCCGAGGGCGCGCTCGGAATCATCACCGAAGCCTGGATGCGCATTCAGGACCGCCCGACCTTCCGCGCCGGCCATTCGGTCGAGTTCGCGCGTTTCATGGACGGGGCGGAGGCCGTGCGCGCCATCTCCCAGGCCGGGCTCTATCCCGCCAATCTGCGCCTGCTCGACCATGCCGAGGTGCGCTGGTCGGGGGCGGGGGACGGCTCGGCGGCGGTGCTGGTGCTGGGCTTCGAGAGCGCCGATCACCCGCTCGACGCCTGGATGGCGCGCGCGCTCGAATGCTGCCGGGACCATGGCGGCCGGCTTCCGGAAGAGGCCGGCGGCGGCGGGAATGCGGCCGCGCGCTGGCGCGACGCCTTCATCAAGGGCGGGCACATGCGCGAGATGCTGACCGCGCGCGCCATCATCCGCGAGACCTTCGAGACGGCGATCACCTGGGACCGGTTCGAGGACTTCCACCGCGAGGTGGCCGGCGCGGCGGAGCGGGCGCTCAAGGAAGCGACGGGGCGGCCGGGCATCGTCGCCTGCCGCTTCACGCACGTCTATCCCGACGGGCCGGCGCCCTATTTCACCTTCATCGGCCTCGGCGAGCAGGGCCGCCTCTCGGCGCAGTACGACACGGTCAAGAACGCGGTCTCCGACGCGATCATCGAGGCCGGCGGGACCATTACCCATCACCACGCCGTCGGGCGCGACCACATGCCCTGGTACAACCGCCAGCGCTCCGATGTCTTCGCGGCCGCACTGAAGGGCGCCAAGGCCGCACTCGACCCGGCCGGCATCATGAATCCGGGCGTGCTGCTCCCGGCGCCGTAGAACGGGATCCGCACCGTCATGGCTGCGCCGTCCGCTACCCCGGAAAGTCGCAGCGGAGCGCGGTGATGCGGACGAAGGAACGGGAACCGGCGCGGGCGGCGAAGCGGTATTCGTCGCCGGCCAGCCGCATGGAATGGTCGAGCGGCAGCTTGCCCTGCGCCTCCGTGGCATCGCCGCCGATGGCCGTGAACCGGAGCGTGACGGGCGCCGCCGGGTCGAACCAGGCCTCGGGCAGGCCCGCCTCCGTCAGTTCCGCCGCGCCCTCGCCGGTGACCGTGATCGCGCCCTGGGCGAATTGCGCCGAGGCGTTGGCGCCGTCGTGCAGAGGCGTCGCCAGCACGAACCGTTTGGTGGCCGGCTCCGGGTCGCATTCCGGCTCCGGGCCCGCCTCGCGCAGCAGGAAAGCGATCCGGGCCTCGTCGAGGCCGGCGTTTATCCGCTCCACAAGCATCTCGAAGAGCGCCTTGCGTTCGCCGGTCGGCACATCGCGGTCGTAGCGGGCCTGAAGCGCCCTCTCGCCCTGGACCGCCGCAAGCCGCCGCCTGTCGAGTTCGGCCTTTTCGGCCTCCAGCCGCGCAATGTCGGCGTCCTGGGCGGCCAGCCTCTCCTCCATGCGGTCGATGCGGTATTGCGTGCGGGTGGCGCCTGTCTCGTAGGCGAACACGCCGACCGCAATGAGCGCAGCCAGCAGCAGCATCCGCTTGACCAGAGTCCAGCGCCGGGCCCGGGCGGCCATCCTGCGGCCTTCCTTCAATCCGATCGCCATGCGTGCGCTCCTGCGCCGGCTTACCCGCCGCGAGGAATGTTTATCTCAAATCCCGGCCCGTTTTGACAGGCTCCGCGCGGCCTGCAATGGTCTCCGGCACTGGCGGAGCCGGGCGGCCGTGACCCTGAGCACCAGCGATTTCGATTTCGACCTGCCTTCCGAACTGATCGCGCAGCAGCCCGCGGAGCCACGCGACGCGGCGCGGCTGCTGCATGTGGGCGACCGCCTGGCGGACCGCAACATCGCCGACCTGCCGGAACTGCTCCGGCCCGGCGACCTGATGGTCGTCAACGACACACGGGTGATCCCCGCCCGGCTCTACGGACGGCGCGGGGAGGCCAGGGTCGAGGTCCTGCTGCACAAGCGCCTGGACGACAGGCGCTGGCTGGCCTTCGCGCGGCCCGGCAGGCGCCTCAGGGAGGGCGACCGGATCGCGTTTCCCGGCGGGCTCGAGGCGGTGCTGGAGGAGCGCCGTGCGGGCGGAGAGGTCGCGCTGGCCTTCTCGGTGGAAGGGGCCGCGCTGGACGCGGCGCTGGAGGCGTACGGCTCAATGCCGCTGCCGCCCTATATCAAGCGGCCGAGGGGCGGCGACCCGGGCGACCGGGACGCCTACCAGACCGTGTTCGCCCGCGAGCCGGGCTC